>JBJOGW010000061.1:0-22720 GCA_046048055.1 Planctomycetota bacterium | reverse complement strand
TCCGAGGGACTGAGCCAGTCGCTCGCGGGCCGCGTGGCGACGTTGGATCTGCTGCCGCTGATGCATCGCGAGCTTCTCGGGTTCCCCGCGATGGCGGCATCCGCGTCGCAGACTCCTGCCGGCGCGGTGTTCACGGGTGGATACCCGGCGATCTTTGCCCGCGGCGTCGAACCGTCGGCTTGGCTCGGCTCCTACGTGAGCACCTACGTCGAGCGCGATGTGCGACGCGTGCTCAACGTCGCGGACCTGACCGCGTTCCAGCGGTTCATCGCGCTCTGCGCGGGGCGCACCAGCCAGGTGCTCAATGCCGCGGCGCTCGCTGCGGATGCGGGCATCACACAGCCGACGGCGCGTGCCTGGCTCTCCGTGCTCGAGGCGACGTTCATCATCCGGCTTCTCCCGGCATGGCACGGCAACGTTCGCAAGCGACTCGTGAAGGCTCCGCGCCTGCACTTCATCGACACCGGGCTCGCGTGCTACCTGCTTGGCCTTCGCTCGCCGCAGCACGTGCAGGACCATCCATTGCGCGGCCCGCTGTTCGAGTCGTGGGTGGTCGGCGAGGCCATGAAGGCGCAGGCGGCGCTCGGTGAGCGCGGTCGCCTGTTCCATTGGCGGGACTCCCGAGGCTCGGAGGCGGACCTGCTGATCGAACATGGTGGGCGCATGACCGTGCTCGAGGTGAAGAGCGGACGGACCTACCAGGACGAGTGGATGCGAGGTGTGCGATCGGTGGTGAGCAGCCTGCCGAACCCAGCGGCCGCGACGGGCCGTGTCGTCTACGGCGGAGATCCCGGGGACCCGGCAGCGGCCCAGGAGGGTATGTCTTGGCGTGACGTCGGGACGTTCGTGATGTCAGCGCTCGGGGGATGAAGACACACCCATCCCCCGCTCCTCCCACCGCCCTGCGCCGATGAGCGATCTCGCCCGTTCGAGCGCGTGCCGCTGCCCCTCACCGGCTCCGGCGAGCACCGCTGTCCGCACACGGGTTCGGTCGATCGCCTTCACGGCGATACCCTGACCGTCCATGCCTGACTCCATCCTGCTCACCGGCGGCGCCGGCTTCATCGGCAGCCACATCGCGGTCGAGGTGGCCCGCGCCGGACACCGACCCGTGGTGCTGGACAACCTCTGCAACAGCAAGGCCAGCGTGATCGAGCGGCTCGGCCGGATCATCGGCCGCCCGGTGGACTTCGTGCAGGGGGACATCCGCGATGGCGACCTCATGCGGAAGCTGCTGCGCGATCACGGCATCACCGGCGTGATCCACCTGGCCGGCCTGAAGGCGGTGGGGGAGTCGGTCTCGATGCCGCTGGCCTATTACGACAACAACGTGGTGGGCACGCTGCGGCTGCTCGAGGCCATGAACGACTGCGACGTGCGCTCGATCGTGTTCAGCAGCTCGGCCACGGTCTACGGCGAGCCGCAGCGATTGCCGCTGACCGAGTCGCACCCGCTCAGCGCCACCAGTCCCTACGGCCAGACCAAGCTCACCATCGAGCTCATGCTGCGCGACCTGGCCCAGAGCGATGACCGCTGGCACGTCTGCCTGCTTCGCTACTTCAATCCGGTCGGTGCCCACGAGAGCGGCCTGATCGGCGAGGATCCCAACGGCATTCCCAACAACCTGATGCCCTATGTGCTCAAGGTGGCCGCCGGCCAGTTCAAGGAACTCAGCGTGTGGGGCAGCGACTACGCCACGCCCGATGGCACCGGCGTGCGCGACTACATCCACGTGGTCGACCTGGCCGTGGGCCACGTGCGGGCCATGGAGCGTCTGGCCGACATGCGATGCGAGGCCATCAATCTGGGCACGGGACAGGGCAGCAGCGTGCTGGAGTTGGTGAAGGCCTTCGAGCGCGTGAACGGCGTGCGCGTGCCGCACGTGCTCAAGCAGCGACGTCCCGGCGACGTGGCCGCCTGCTGGGCCGACCCCAGTCTGGCGATGAAGCGGCTGGGCTGGAAGACCCAGCGAACCCTGGATGACATGTGCCGCGACGCCTGGAGATGGCAGCAGGCCTCGGTGGCGGGCTAGGCCGCCTCACGCCGCCACGGGCTGCAGCCCCAGGGCCCTGGCCATGGTGGTGCCCAGATCCGCCGGACTCTCCGCCACGCTGACGCCGCAGGCTCGCAGGGCCTCCATCTTCGCCTGCGCCGTGTCGTTGGCGCCGCCGATGATCGCACCCGCGTGCCCCATCCGCTTGCCCTTGGGCGCCGTGCGCCCGGCGATGAACGCGGCCACCGGCTTGCGCATGTGCCGCTCGATCCACGCGCCCGCGTCGATCTCGTCCTGCCCGCCGATCTCGCCGATCAGGATCACGCCGTCGGTCTCCTGATCGGCGTTGAACATGTCCAGGCAGTCGATGAAGTTGAGTCCCTTGACCGGGTCGCCGCCGATGCCGACGCAGGTGCTCTGCCCCAGGCCCAGCGAACTGGTCTGCCACACCGCCTCGTAGGTGAGGGTGCCGCTGCGGCTGATGATGCCCACGGCGCGGCCGGTGCCGGCATCGGTTCGATGGGTGTGGATGTAGCCGGGCATGATGCCGATCTTGCAGCCTCCGACCCATCCGCCGCCGTCGGGCAGGCGCTTGCCCGGCGTGATCACGCCCGGGCAGTTGGGGCCGATCAGTGCCACGTGCGGATGGCGGTCATCCAGCAGTCCGCGCGTGCGCACCATGTCCTGCACCGGAATGCCCTCGGTGATGCAGCAGATCACCCCGATCCCCGCGTCGGCCGCCTCCAGGATGGCGTCGGCGGCGAACGGCGGCGGCACAAAGATCATGGTGGCGGTGGCCCCGGTGGCCTTGACCGCCGCGTGCACCGTGTCGAAGATCGGCAGCCCGTTCGTGTCCTTGGTGCCGCCCTTGCCGGGTGTCACGCCTCCCACCATCTGCGTGCCGTAGTCCAGGCAGCCTTTGGTGTGGAAGGCGCCGGCCGAGCCGGTGATGCCCTGGCAGATCACGCGCGTGCTTCCGTCGATCAGGATGCTCATGAGGCGGCCGAAGATAGCGGAATTCCGCGGCGATACCATCGACCGCATGGGCTCGAAGACCGCCGCTGAACCGAAGGGCCTCACCTATGCGCAGGCCGGGGTGGACATGGAGGCCGGCGACCGCGTGGTGGACCTGATCAAGCCCGCCCTGCGTCGCACGCACGGGCCTCGCGTGCTCGGGCCGTACGGAGGCTTCGGGGCCATGTTCCGGCTGGACTTCAGGGAGCGCATCTTCCGCCGCAACTACAAGGACCCGATCCTGGTGGCCTGCACGGACGGTGTGGGCACCAAGGTGATGCTGGCCATCCAGATGGGACGACTGGACACCATCGGCATCGACTGCGTGGCGATGAACGTGAACGACCTGATCGTGCAGGGGGCCGAGCCGCTGTTCTTTCTGGATTACCTGGGTCTGAGCCGCATCCGGCCCGAGGAGACCGCCGCGATCATCCGGGGTGTGGCCCGCGGGTGCGAGATTGCCGGCTGCGCGCTCATCGGCGGCGAGTGCGCCGAGATGCCGGACATCTACCGGGCGGGCGACTTCGACATTGCCGGATTCGCCGTGGGCGTGGTCGAGGCCAAGCGCGTGATCGATCCGGACCGGGTGAAGAAGGGGGACGTGATCATCGGCCTGCCGTCAAGCGGCGTGCACTCCAATGGCTACGCGCTGGTTCGGCGGATCGTGAAGGAGGCCAGGCTGGACCTGGAGCGTTCCTATCCCGACGCCGGTCCCGGCACGCTTGGCGACCTGCTGCTGGAGCCCACGCGCATCTACGCCCGATCGGTGCTGAAGGTGCTTGGCGCCTATCGCCGCAAGCGCGCGGTGCGGGCCATGGCCCACATCACCGGCAGCGGACTTCCCGGCAACCTGCCCCGCGCCTTCGGGGAGCACCTGGACGCGGTGGTGGACCGCTCCAGCTGGACCGTGCCGCCGCTGTTCCGATTCCTGCAGAAGCACGGCGGCGTGGCCGAGCAGGAGATGTGGAACGTGTTCAACATGGGCGTGGGCTACTGCCTGGTCGTGCACCCGGACTTCGTCGAGAGCATCATGAAGAAGCTCCGCAAGTGCGGCGAGCAGCCATGGGTGATGGGCAAGATCACCAAGGGCTCGGGCCAGGTGGCCTTCAAGGCGTGAGGCGGCTCGGCTCGGGCCGGATCGCTCAGTCCAGGCCCCGCCGCTCCCGTTTCTTCAGGCTCTCGCGGCGCTTGGATTCCAGCCGGCGCTCGTGACTGCCGCGCGTGGCCTTGGTCGGTCGACGAATCTTGGGTGCGACCTCGGCCTGACGCACGCTGGCTCCCAGCTGGGCCACGCACGCTTCGCGATTCTGCAGCTGGCTGCGGTGCTCGCCGCAGTGAAAGGCCACGCTGCCGTCCGCGCCCACGCGTTGCCGCACCAGGTCCAGCCATCGGCCGCGCGCCGCGTCGCCGAGCCCGTGCACGTCGTCGGGTCGCACGTGCAGCACGGCCCTGGTGGCCACCTTGTTCACGTTCTGACCACCGGGTCCGCGGCTGGTGGTGAACTGCCATCGCAGCGCCGTGGGGTGGATCCACGCCCTGCGGCCCAGCGGAATGGCGTTGGGTGATCGCAGGGGCTCCACGCTGGCACGATACGCTGCGCCGGTCATGGATCCAACCGCTCTTGCGCTCCTGATGGGACTGCAGCAGGCGCCGCCGGCCGCATCGCCCTCGATCGGTTCGTCGGGCCGTCAATACAGCGGCGAGATGCCCATGCTGGATCGCTTTCCCGAGCAGCCACTGTTCATGCTGGGTGGACAGCCGGTGCGCGTGGACCTGACGGCGGGGGCCTGGCTGGCACGCCTTCGCGGTGAGGCCGCATTCGGGCCGCTCGGCACCCCCCGCGTGGATCTGAACGACACCTACGGTCTGGACTCGCTGCAGGGCGCCTTTCAGGGGGACCTGTCCCTGATCTGCCGCAACTGGACCCTGCGGCTCACTGGCAGCACGTTCGGCACCGATGCCACGCAGTCCGCGCCGGGCGCGGGAGCCTTTGGCAACACCGCGTACGCCGCAGGTGACACGCTGCGGAGCAGTTTCGACTTCTACAGCTGGGGCGTGGATGTGCAGAGTTGGGTCTGGCGTCCGCTCTCGGCGCAGCAGTTCCCGTGGGATGCGCCCGTTTCCGGCGAGGATCTGGGCGGCGATCTTCAGATTCTGGCCATCGTGGGTGGGCGTGGTTTCGGCATTCGCCAGCAGGTGCAGAACATCACCGCCGGCGGAAGCAGCACCTACGACCAGTCCTTCGGCACGATCATCGTGGGAGGGGGCGTGGACGTGCGCGTGGACCTGAAGGACCGCGTGGGCTTTCTGGATCACCTGCAGGTGATGGCCTCGGGCACCTGGGGCCCCAGCTGGCCGGGCAGCCAGGGCAGCTACGTGGAGGTGCGCGTGGGCCTGACGGCCTGGATCACGCGAAATCTCGGCGTGCTGTTCGGCTATCGCTACACCGACATGGACTTCACGCAGGGCGACTACCGATTCAGCGGCAACGTGGCCGGATTGATGGTGGGCGGCTCGCTGCGGTTCTAGGATTCCAGGTGGCCAGGGCGGCATCCAGCAAGGTCAGGTCGAAGCGGGGCGGCAAGTTCCAGCGGGCCAGAGTTCGGCAGGCGCTCTTCACGCGCACCGTGGATCGCCTGCTCAACGGGGCGTTGCGAAGGCGTCACCTGGCCCAGCCCATCGCCTTGCGCGAGATCGACCTGCAGGTGCCCAACTGGCCACGAGCCTTCGAGGGCCTGCGCGTCGGCCACATCAGCGACCTGCACCTGGGTCATCTCATGCCCATCGACCGCGCGGTGGAGCTGGTGGACCGCCTGGGTGCCGCGCGGCCCGACGTGCTGGCCTGCACCGGCGACGTGGTCGACCTGGAGTGGCAGGGTTGCGAGCCGCTGCTGCAGGCGATGGGCGCCATGCGCGCGCCGCTGGGCCGTTACCTGGTGCTGGGCAACCACGATCACCTGGACGATCCCGACGCCATGACCGAGGCCGCACGGGACCGCGGTCTGCTGGTGCTGAGCGGAGGGGTGCAGACGCGCCGCCGACAGGGCCACGAGTTCCGCGTGGCGGGCATCGACTGGCACGGCGCGCCACGCGAGTTGTCGCGCCAGGTCCGCGAACTGGCCCATGAGCGTCCGCACCTGCTGCTCTCGCACAATCCCAAGGCGTTCCCCGCGGCGGCGCGGCTGGGCATTCCGGTCACGCTGGCCGGCCACACGCACGGCGGCCAGGTGGCGCTGCGCAACCGGCCACAGGCCAATCTGTCGCTGCTGCATCGCCACTCCAGCGGCGTCTACGCGCGTGGCGGCAGCAAGCTCTTCGTGAACGTGGGCGCCGGCGCATGGTTCCCGCTGCGTCGCAACGTGCCGGCCGAGATCGTCATGCTCACGCTGCGGCGGGCGTGAGGCCGCCATCGATCTATACTGCCTCGGATCATGACCGCAGAACGAAGGCTCGGGGGAAGCCCATGGTGTGGCTTCCCGGGACGTTGGCTTCTTGTGTCCATGCTGGCGGCTAGCGCCGCATGGTTCGTGGCGGCGGTGCCCCACGCGACAGCCGCATCGACGCTTCAGGATGCCGCCGAGGCCAACGAGCGGATTCCCGAGCTGCCGTCGCTGGAATGGGTCGACGCACGCGTGCAGGAACTGAAGTCCGGAGGCGAATCCGCCAGGGTGGAACTGGACGTGATGCAGGCGGTCGCCGCATCGATGCGGCAGTCCATGGCGTTTCAGGCGGCAGCCGAGGATGCCCGCAAGGCGATCGAGCAGGCACCGACGCAGCTGGAGCAGATCCGCGCACGGTTGGCGTCGTTGCAGCAGGCATCGGATCTTGCCGAGGAACTTGAACGCACCGCGAGGACCATGGACCTGAGCCAGGTCCAGCAACAGGCGACGGACGCGGTGCGGGAACTGGGAGCGGCCCGTGATGCGGTGGCGGCCCGCCTGGCGTCGGACAAGCGCCGACAGGAGCAACGGCAGTCACTTCCGGTGGAGGTCGTCAATCTGCGCGCCGGGCTGGCCAAGTCCATGGCCGAGGTCCGCGAACGGTTGGTATCCGATCCCGATGCCAAGCAGCCGGTGACCATGGCGGCGCTCGCGGCAACGCGTCGAACCCAGGCGGAACTTGAGGCGCGACAGGCGGAACTGGATCGACTCACGGCGACCAGTGATCTGGCGATGGCCCGAAGCCAGCTGGAGCAGTCGTCGGTGCCGTTGGCGGAGCTGGCCGCTTCGGTCTGGCAGCGAGCCCTGGACGAGCGCCTGCGACGCCAGTCGCAGCAGCAGACGACCGAGGCTCGCGTCGTCGCCGAGTCCGTGGAACAGGCGGACCCGGCGCTGAAGGCCGTGGCCGAGGAGAACGTGTTGCTGGGCCAGCGGCTGATCCGCGCCGCCGAACTCACCAATTCCGCCTTGAGTCTCACGCGACAGTCGGATCGCGAGGCTGCGGACCTGCAGCGGGTGTTCCGGGGGGAGGTCCGGCGGCTGGATCTGCACACGGGGGAGGTGGTGGGCCGTCAATTCCTGCGAAAGCTGGCCCAGTTGCGGGACCGCGGCCTGGTGGAGCGGTCGATTCGCCAGACGCGGTCTTCCATCCTGTCGATCGGCCTGGAGCTGATCGACTTGGGGGATCGGTTGGAGTCCTTGCGGACGATCGATGAAGCGGCGGAAAGCCGACTCGACAAGGTCGAGGGCCTGGAGGCTCGTCAGCGTGCCAGCCTGAAGGAGGCGATGCTTCCGATGCTGGAGCAGCAGCGCGATCGCTTCATCCTTCCGCTGATCGAGGCGGAACAGCGTGCCGCAGCGGCGTTGGAACAGCAGGCGGCGGCGCAGCAGAAGCTGGTGGCAGTCATGCTGGAGTATCGCGACTTTCTCCAGCGGAACCTGCTGACGCTTCGGACGGCACGGCCGATGACGTGGAGTCAAATTCCCGCGGCGTCAGGAGATCTCGTCGCATTCATCACCGACATGGAGCGCATGCGAGGGCTGGAGGATCTGGGGGCCATGGCCGACGAGTCCACGGGCACCTGGGGACTTGCCGTGCTGGCGCTCCTGCTGCTGCTGGTGGCCCGGCCCTGGTGCACGCGCGTGCTGCAACGAACGGGTGACCATGTCGCCCGTGTGGTCACGGACCGTTTCGAGGAGACGTTGCTTGCGGTGGTCGCCACCATCGTGCTGGCCGCTCCCCTGCCCGCAGCCGTCTGGTTCCTCGTGTGGCAGATCCGCGAGGTGTCCAACGTCTCGCCCCTGATGGCCATGGCAGGGATGATCCTCTCGGCGAGCCTCCCGATCATCGGCCTGTTCTGCGTGGTGATCGCCGTGTCCCGTCGCGGCGGACTGGCGGAGCGGCACTTTCGTTCGCAGCCCGAGCCGCTTCGAGCCCTGCGTCGCATCTGCCTGGGGCTGCTTCTGGCCGTTCCGGGGCTCATGGTGCTGGCGGGCACTTCGGCATTGTCGGTTGACGCCCAGGCCGGCGCCGGTGAGGCCTCGCAGATGGCCGCATGGCTCGCGACCATGGCGATGTGCGGCGGCCTTGGCTGGGCGTTGAACCCATGGCGAGGACCGGCGGCCGCGCGCATGCGTCGCGAGCGACGCGGCCTGCCCTATCGGGCACGATGGATCTGGTACCCGGTGATCCTGGTGGGACTGCTGGTTCCGGCGGTGGTGGCGTGGCAGGGATACGTCTTCTCGGCGTTGATCGGCATCACCAAGATCGGCGCGTCGCTCTGGGTGGTGGCGCTGGCCACCTATGGCCAACGCCTTCTGGCTCGATGGCTTTCCGCGGCCAGTCGTCGGATCGCGGCGCAGCAACTCATGCGGAGGCGTGAGGCGGCCGTCCGGGACGGAACCGAGGGTCCCGATCCCGAGATCGATTCGGAGCGCGTGGACCTGGCGGCGCTGAACGAGCAGAGCCGCCGCATCATCCGAAGCGGGGCGTTGACGGCGGTGTTGCTGGGTCTGATCGTGGTCTGGGCCGACACGCTGCCGGCATTCGAGGGCCTTCGCACGGTGTCGCTCTGGAGCACGCTGCAGGAGCAGCGGATACCGGGTGGTGATGGCGTGCACCGGGTGGCCGTGCCCACCACGCTGCTGGACCTGCTCGGCGCGGTGGTGGTGCTGGTGCTCACGGTCGTGGTCACGCGCAACATTCCGGGCCTGCTGGAGCTGGTCGTCCTGAGTCGACTTCCGATCAGCAAGGGAGCCAGCTACGCCATCGTGACCATCAGCCGATATGCCCTGGCCACCACGGGTGGCTCGCTCCTGCTCGGCATGCTCGGCGTGACCTGGGAGAACATCCAGTGGCTCGTCGGCTTTGCCGTGCTGGGCCTGAGCTTCGGCTTTCAGGAGATCTTCAAGAACCTGGTGAGTGGCGTGATTCTGCTGGTGGAGCAGCCCATTCGCGTGGGCGATGTGGTGACGGTGGGCGGCATCACCGGTCGCGTGGCCCGCATCAGCATGCGTGCCACCACCATCGTGGACTGGGATCGGAAGGAACTGGTGATGCCCAACTCGGGCTTCATCACCGCACCATTCACCAACTGGACACTCTCGGACAGCCGGACTCGGCAGGTGATCGCCATCGGAGTCGCCTACGGCAGCGACTACCGTCTGGTCGAGCGGGTTCTGGTCGAGGCCGCGTCCGCGGATGCCGAGGTCTCGAAGGATCCGCCTCCCGTGGCGGTGCTCGTGGGATTCGGGGACAACAGCGTGAACTTCGAGGTGCGGATGGTGGTGGACAATGTGGACACGCTGCCCGGTCCCACCCACCGAGTCCGTCTGGCGATCGCGGACGCCCTGCGATCCCAGGGCATCGAGATTCCATTTCCCCAGCGAGATCTGCATCTTCGGAGCATCGACGAGGCGGCCGCAGCGACACTTCGGGGGGGTGCCCGGACCGCCCGCTAGTCGAGGTCTCCGGATGCTCACACCATCCGCTGCAGCAGCTCCCAGGCGGCCCGCACGTCCTGCCGCCGCGTGAGCGTGCCGCCGATGGCCACGCGGATCGCCATGCGACCCTGCACGCGGGCGTGGCTCATGAACACCTGGCCCGTGGCGTTTGCGCGGTCGAGCAAGGCCGTGGTGGCGGCGTCGCCCTGTCGCAGGGCCAGGCACACCAGGCTCAGGCTGGGCGGCAGCAGCAGCTCGAAGCGATCATCGCCGCCGATCCACTCGGCCAGTTCGGCGGCCCACGCGACATGCTGGCGGATGTGGGTCCGGATGGCCTGGGCACCGAGCATGCGCAGCGTCATCCAGAGCTTGAGCGCCCGGAACCGTCTTCCCAGGGGCACCTGCCAGTCACGGTAGTCGATCACCTGGCCGCTCTCGGTGGCGGCGTTTCGCAGGTACTCGGGCAGCACCGTGAGGGCTCGCACCAGCGGCCTGCGGTCACGCACCCAGAAGGCATGGCAGTCGAAGTTGACCAGCATCCACTTGTGTGGATTGAAGCCCCAGCTGTCGGCGCACTCGGCGCCGGCGATCACCCGCGACCGCAGTTCCGGGCAGATGGCCGCGGCGCCCGCCCACGCCGCGTCCACGTGCAGCCAGGCGCCGTGGGTTCGGGCGATGTCGGCGATCCGCTCCACGGGATCCACGGCTCCGCACGCCGTGGATCCCACGGTGGCGCACACGAAGAATGGGGTGCGTCCTGCAGCCGCATCCTGGCGCATGGCCGCATCGAGCGCCTGCGTGCTCATGGCGCCGCATGCGTCGACCGGAATCCTGCGGATCCACGCGTTGCCCAGTCCGGCGATGCGACCGGCCTTCTCCACGCTGGAGTGCGAATCCACGCTGGCATAGGCCACCAGCGGCCGTTCGCCCTGGTGCACGCCCTGCGCATCGGTGGCGAAGTTCGTGGCCCGCTCGCGCGCCGCCACCAGCGCGCACAGCACGCCACTGCTGGCGGTGTCCTGGATCACCCCGCCACCGTGGCCGGGGCCGCCGCCCTCGGCGCTGCGAAAGCTCGCGGGCAGGCCCAGCAGGTCCACCAGCCAGTCCAGCATGTGCGTCTCCAGCTCGGTGCATGCCGGTGACGTGCTCCAGAGCATGCCCTGCACGCCCAGGCCTGCGCTCAGCAACTCGCCCAGGATCGCCGGTCCACTGATGTTGGCGGGGAAGTAGCCGAAGAACGAGGGATGCTGCCAGTGCGTGAGCCCTGGCACGATCACGCGATCCATGTCGGCCAGCACGGCCGAGAGCGACTCGGGTGCCTCGGGTGCCGCGGCTGGCAGCTGTGCGCGGATCCAGCCGGGCGTCACCGTGGACTGCACGGGGCGGTCCGCAAGATCACGGGTGAAACCATCGAGCCAGCGAGCCACCTGCGCAAGATCATCCACGAGCGACAGGGGGCCTTCTGGTGAGGGTGGATCCATGACTCGGTGTGCCTGACCGTGAGGATGGCGAGCCTCCAGCCGTCTGGAGTGACCCATTCCGCTGCAAGGTTACGGTCTGTTATCCTGCCGACATGGATTCCGGGAACCAGTCAACGATGAGCGACTCTCTGTCCGCCTCGCAAGGTCAGATCGCCGATGACCCCTTGGCAGACAGGGGTGGATTGGACCTGTTTCGCTTGCTTTGGGGGGCCCGCTTTCGCATTGGGCTCATGATGCTGGTCGTTGGATTGGCGTACACGGGTGTCGCGGCACTGCTCTACGCCTTCGACACCAAGCGAACCACGGCAACGCAGGAACTGGTCTTCACCTTTGACGGCGCCCCCAAGCGGCAGTACCCGGATGGCTCCCGCTTCAGTCCGCAGGACATGCTGGCCGAGCCCGTGATCGCCATGGTTCATCAGGAGCTGGGCCTGAAGGACCTGCTCAAACCCAAGCAACTGGCCGCGGCCCTGAGTCTGGCCGACACGGCGGGGCTGCAGGCATCGCTGGTCCGGGCAGCCTTCACCCAGAAGTTGACCAACGGCAAGTTGACGCAGCCGGAGCGAGAGCAACTGGAAGCGGAGTATCGACGCGCCATGGAGCGGCTCGCTGGCTTGACGTACGCGTTGCAGCTGGATCTGGAGGGACTTGAGTTGCCCGGGGGCCTGGCGGATCGGATCCTGCTCGCCGTGCCCGACGCCTGGTCTCGCTACGCACAGCAGGTGCGCGGACTCTCCGAGTACGACCTTCCGATTCCATCGATCATTCCGGCGGATGCCGCCGGATCGCAGCTGTACCACCTGGCCTTGCTGACCGAGGAACTCAACGCGCTCGACCGGGCCCTGAAGGCCGTTCAGTCGCTTCCGGGCGCTGCAAGCCTTCGCAACGACAAGGGCCTTGGTCCGTGGGAACTGGGTCGCCAACTCACGGTGTTGCGAAGGACGTACTACGAGCCCCTGGTCGACGCCGTCTATGCCAGGGCGGGCCGCGAGGGCTTGCTGCAGTTGCAGAGCAACATCGAGGCCTCCATGCGAGTGGCCGAGGCGGCCAAGGCGCGTGCGGAGGCGGCCAAGACCAACTTCGAGTTCTATGCCATCTCGGGAAGGAATGATTCGGGCCTTGGTGGGGCGAGCGCCGCGGGGCAGGATGCCCGGGGCGTCCAGTCGCCGGCCCCGGCCAACATGCCCATGATGGTGAACCTGCCTGACAGCCTGTTCACCCGCATGATGGAGTTGGGAACGCGCAACCTCGACCTGGAGTACCGACAGAAGCTCAACGACGAGATCGTGAAGACCACGGGCAGTCAGGTGGATGCCGAGTGCATGTTGGCGGACGAGCAGTACCGTTTGGACAAGGTCAAGGCGGCGCAGAACGACCCTCAGATGCTGCAGGACGAATCCTTCCTGCCGCGCATGATCGATGTCAAGCGCAGCCTGACCGAGATCGCCACGGAAGCCAGGACCTTCGTCGACGAGTTGTCGCGGCGAAATCTCAACGCCCCATCCGAATTCTTCAGGATCGAGGGACCGGCACAGATGGCCCGTCAAGGCACGTTCTCGGTGCGGACGGCGGTCATGGGCCTGTTTGGCGTGCAGTGTCTGGCCGTGCTGGCGGGACTTCTGTGGAACGCGATCTCGCCTGCCCGACGAATGCCACCATCTCAGGCCGAAGATTCCGCGCGGCACGATACCGGGACCTTTCGGCTGCCTGGCGTGCGCGTGGGATCGGCCTGAGCCGTCCGACCGACCCGCTCACGCGTAGTGCTTGCCGAACCGGTTGGCGATGAAGGCCTCGAACCGCACGTCCTCGTTGCGCACGAATCCGCTCTGCGGCAGCACGCCCTGGTGCAGCAGGTCCAGCACGGCCGTCACGCCTGCTGCGGTGGTGATCTGGATCGCCGTCCACGGAAGGCCGTCGATCTCCCTGTGCAGCACCACCTTGGCGTAGGTTCGCTCCAGGAACCGGCCGTCCTTCTCGCCGGTGCAGCTCACGAAGATGGCCACCTGGTCCTGGTCGGTCGCGGGCAGGCTGCGCTCGAACACCGTGCCCAGCTCCTCGCGGTGGTGGATGAAGCCCAGGTCGTGCAGCAGCAGCTTGAGGATGTCGCGGTGGCCCGGGAAGCGCATGGTCTTGTAGTTCAGGTTGCGCACCTTGCCCTGCAGCGTCTCGGCCAGCGTGCCCAGGCCGCCGGAGGTGTTGAAGGCCTCCAGTTCCAGCCCATCGATCTGCATGCGCTCCAGCTGCTCCAGCGGCGGCACCACCACGAACTGCCCATCCTCGACCGCCTCGCAGGGCTGGCAGTACTCGTTGATCAGGCCGTTGGTGCTCCAGGTCAGGTTGTACTTGAGCGCATTGCTGGGAAACCGTGGCAACGCGCCCACGCGCAGCTTCAGGTCGTGGATGCGATCGAAGCCCTGCGCCAGATGCCATCCGGCGATGGTGATGAAGCCCGGCGCCAGACCGCACTGGGGAATGAAGGCGGTCCGCGCTCCCTGCGACAGGGCCATCACCTTCTTGGTCACCGCCACGTCCTCGGTCAGGTCCAGGTAGTGCGCGCCGGCGGCCTTGGCGGCCTCGGCGATCATCAGGTTGCACCCGAAGGGCGCGCAGCTGATCACGGCCCACTGGCCGGCCAGCACGCGGTCCATGGCCTTGCGGTCGTCGAACGCGGCCTGCTCGCAATGCACGCCGGGCACGTGCCGGCGCACCCACTCCAGGCCGCCGGCGTGCGCGTCGACGCTGGTCACCGCGTAGTCGCCGCACCGCTGCAGCAGGTGGGCACACATCCGGCCGATCTTGCCGGCACCGAGCACGACAACCTTCTTCATGGGTCTGTTCTCCAGTTCAGGAATGCCGCACCCGCGGCGGGACGTGGGTTGTCGCCTCAGTCGGGCAGGCGGTCAAGTTCGCGGCCCACCGCATCCATCAGGGTCTGCACCATCTGCGGCCCGAAATCAAGGCGAAGTCCAGCCGCGGCGAAGAGTTCGGGAAGCGGCCGGCTCCCGCCCAGCGACAGGGCCCGCTTGTACGAAGCCAGCGCTGCCGCCGCGTCCTGGCCCGCGGCCAGCCAGAGCTGCAGCGCGCCCAGTTGGGCGATGCCGTACTCGATGTAGTAGAAGGGCAGCCCGAACAGGTGCAGCTGACGCTGCCACAGCGAAGCCCGCACGTCCTCCAGCCCGCTCCAGTCCGCCGCGCCGCCGAAGCGGTCCTCGAGCGACAGCCACGCCGCGGTTCGCTCCTGCCGCGTGTGGCCCGGGTTCAGGTAGACCCAGTGCTGGAACGCGTCGATCTGCGCGATCCACGGCAGCATGGTGATCACGCCCTCGAGCAGCTCACGCCGGGCACGGTCCGCGTCGGCCTTGCTGAAGAACTCCTCCAGGTGTGGCAGCGTGAGAAGTTCCTGGCTCATGCTGGCGACCTCGGCAAACTCCATGGGGCTGCCGCGATACGCCAGCACAGGGTCATCCTTGCTGAGCAGGCTGTGAAAGGCATGGCCCGCCTCGTGCACCATGGTGGTCAGGTCCCGGTGCATGCCCGCGGCGTTCATGAAGATGAAGGGGCGCCGGGAGAGCTGCCGCTGGTACTGGTAGCCACCCGGCGCCTTGCCCTTGCGACTGTCCAGGTCCAGGCAGCCTCCGCCGCGCATGCTGTCGAACATGGCCGCCAGTTGGCCGTCCATGCGGTGATAGACGCGGCTGGTCCGCTCCACCAGCTCCTCGGCGGTGGCGAAGGGGCGCAGGGGCGGGCGGCCCTTCACGTCCACCTTCAGGTCCCACGGTCGCAGGGTGTCCAGGCCCAGTGCCGTGCGTCGGCGCTCCTGCATGCGCCGGGTCAGCGGCACGCAGGTGCGTTCCACCGCCGCATGAAAGGTCTCGCAGTCGGCAGGGGTGTAGTCGAACCGCTGCAGCAGGTCATGCTGGAAGTCGCGGAAGTTCGGGTAGCCGGCGTTGGTCGCCATGCGCCCGCGCACCCGCACCAGCTCGTCGTAGATCGCGTCGATCGCGTCGCGGTCCTGCAGGCGCCGTTCCGCCACCACGCGCCAGCTGGCCTCGCGGCGGGTGCGGTCGCCCTCCTCGAGGTGACGCGCCATCTGCGGCAGCGTGCGCTCCTGGCCGTCAAAGGTCACGGTCATGGCCCCGCTGATCTCGCTGTAGCGCTGGTCCAGCTTGGTGGACTCGGTCTGCAGCGGCACGTTCTCCTTGCGAAACAGCTTCACCTCGCGATCGATCGAGCGCAGCAGCGTGCCATAGCGGGCCTGGTCCAGCCCCGCGGCGTGCGGGCTCTCCACGATCTTGCGGTCCAGGTCGAAGCCCACCTCGCGAAGCCGCGGGTCCACCTCCTCCACGAACTTCAGGTATCGGGCCTTGGAGCTGGCGTCCTCGGTGTGACAGGTCATCTCGATGTACAGGTTGGCCTGGGCCTCGGCCGCGGCGGCGTCCAGTTCGCTGCGATCCAGGATCAGCCTCTCCAGGCAGTCGGGGCACTTCAGCGTGCGGTCGAGCAGCTGGCGGTAGAGCGGCTCCAGTTGCGGCCACTGGGTGGCGTCCAGATGGACCGGAATGAATCGAAGGGGCGACGGGGTGGGTGCGGCGATGCTCATGGAATGTTCCTGGAGCGTCGAGGGTAGCCGTGCCCCCACGCCGGCCGCTACCGTTGTCGCATGCCTTCAGCGGTTCATGCCCTGGCGCCTGCCAAGGTCAACCTGGCCCTTTCCGTGGGGGCGCCCGACGCCACCGGCATGCATCCGATCAGCAGCTGGATGGTCACGGTGGACCTGTGCGACGAACTGCATGTGGAGACGCTCTCGGCCGGCTCGCGATCCCTCTACGCGCTGCTCTGGCATGACCGCGCGCCCCGAAAGCGGGACATCGACTGGTCGATCTCCCGGGATCTCTCGGTGCGGGCCCACCAGTTGCTCGAGACGCACGTGGGCCGGCCGCTGCCGGTGAAGATGCGGCTGGAGAAGCGGATTCCTGTGGGCGGTGGCCTGGGCGGCGGAAGCAGCGACGCAGCCGCCATGCTCCGCGCCGTGAATGCGCTCTACCAACTTGGGCTGGACGCCGAGGCCCTGGCGCAGGTCGCGCGGCCGCTGGGCAGCGACGTGCCGTTCCTGGTGCGCGGCGGCAGTGCGGTGGTGGAGGGGCTGGGCGAGCGTCTCACGCCGGTGCCCATGCCATCGGATCTGCATGCGGTGCTGGTGTTCCCGCCCGCGGCCTGCCCCACGGGTCCGGTGTACCGCGCCTTCGACCAGTTGCAGCCCCGGGCCCTGCTGCAGGCCGAGCGCGTGCATGCCATGGCGAGCGCGGGCGCGCCCGCGGCGCACGAGCCCTTCAACGACCTCGCCGATGCCGCCAAGGACGTGGCGCCGTCGCTCGTCGGGGAGTGCGAGGAGATCCTGGAGCTCATCGACCGGCCCGTGCACGTGTCGGGCTCGGGCAGCACGCTCTACTTTCTGTGCGACGGCCCGGTGGAAAGCGATTTGCTGGCCCAGGCCGTGCGCGAGCGGCTGGGCACGCCCACCGCGGCGGTGCGGGCCATGGTGACGCCGGAGCCGGTCGTGATCGAGCCCGCACCCCACCGAACCTGAGCGCCGCGATCGGATGAGGTCCCGGAACCGCGGGCCTAGAATCACGGCTCATGCTCTGGCAGCCTGAACTTCCCGAGCGTTACCGAACCCTGGAGCCGGACGAGCTCGGCCAGGCGATCGCGGCGCGGAAGTCGCAGTTGGGCAGTCGCCTGCTGGTGCTGGGGCATCACTACCAGCGTGACGACGTGATCCGTCATGCCGACCTGATCGGTGATTCGCTCAAGCTCAGTCGCATGGCGGCGGCCGAGGTGCCGCGGCGTGGCGCGCGCACGATCGTGTTCTGCGGCGTGCACTTCATGGCCGAGACCGCCGACGTGCTCACCCCCGACGACGTGCCGGTGATCCTGCCAGACCTCTCGGCCGGCTGCAGCATGGCGGACATGGCGGCCTATGACGACGCGCTCACCGCGTGGGAGGAGATCACCAGGGCCCATGCCGGCGACCGCGTGCGCGTGGTGCCCGTGACCTACGTGAACAGCAGCGCCGCGGTGAAGGCCTTCGTGGGCGAGCGCGGCGGCGCCTGCTGCACCAGCGGCAACGCTCGCGAGGTCTTCGACTGGGCCATGCAGGGCGGTGCGCAGCCGCTGGAGCCTGGCGAGCGCGTGCAGGTGCTGTTCATGCCGGACCAGCACCTCGGTCGCAACACGGCGCGCCGCCGGGGACTGCGCAGCGAAGTCGACGCCGAGCGCGGTGGTGGCCCCGCGGACATGGCCGTCTGGAATCCGCGGAAACCGCGGGGCGGGCTCCAGATCGACGTCATCCGCCAGGCGTCCGTGCTGCTCTGGGCGGGCCATTGCAGCGTGCACAAGCTCTTCCGGCCCGAGCATCTGGCCCAGGCCCGCCACCGGGATCCCGGCACCACGGTGATCGTGCACCCTGAATGCTGCCAGGAGGTGGTGGAACTGGCGGACGAGGTGGGCAGCACGGAGTTCATCATCGAGCGCCTGCAGCAGGCGGCCCCCGGCAGCAGCTGGACCATCGGCACCGAGGTGCACCTGGTCGAGCGGCTCTGCCGCCAGGCCCAGGCACGCGGCGTGCATGCCCGCATCCTGAGCGACTGCCAGTGCCTGTGCACCACCATGGTGCGCATCGACCAGAAGCACCTGCTGTGGGTGCTGGACAACCTGGTCGAGGGTCGCGTGGTGAACCGCATCCAGGTGCACGCCGAGGCCGCTCGTCTGGCCCGGCTGGCGCTGGATCGCATGCTGGCCCTGCGGCCTCCTGCGCCAGCCGCGGCCACGGTGGACTGAACGGTGACGATCCCGCGCACGCCCGGCAGGCTCTTGAAGCGGCTCTGGCTCCTCCTCGGCGCCGTGCTCATGTCGGGTGCGGTGCTGCTGGCGCTGGCGCCCACGCTGGCGGCAAGCCTCGGACGCGGGTTCATCGCCGGTCGCATCGCCGCAGCGGTGAACGGCACGGTCACCATCCGGGCCCTGTCCCTGGGCTGGTTCGGCCAGCAACGTGTGGAGGGTCTCGAGATGCGCGATGCATCCGGCCAGACCACCATTGCGGCCAGTGCCGTGGTCGACAACGGCATCCTGGACCTGCTGATCGGCAGCGTGGACATGCTGCGCGTGGAGGTGGAGGGCTCGATCCGGGCGCGGCTGCGACCCGACGGCTCGGTGAGCGTGGCGGACCTGGGTTCCTCGTCCACCACGACATCCGCGCCGGCACCCTCGGGCGCGCCGCTTGCGATTCCATTCCCGCGGGCCCGGCTCACCGTGAAGCGGCTCGACCTGCAACTGGATGATGACGCAGGCGTGGCGATGGCCCTGCGTGACCTGAGGGGCTTCGCCGAGGTCGGCCGCGGCACGCCGCTTCAGGCCGAGTTCAGCGGCACCACCCAGGTGCGAGGCCAGTCCGGGCAGGTGACGCTCAAGGCATCCCTGAATGACTTGTTGTCACGAACGGGAAGCCCGGACCTGACCGCCATGAGCGGTCGCGTGCAGGCTGCGGTGAGCGGTTTCGTGCTGCCGGTGGCGGGCGTGCCCGTGCAGGTGCAGTCCGCCTCGCTCACGGTGCAGGCCGAGGCCGGCAAGCCGATCGCGGTCGACGCGCAGTCGCAGGCGACCTGGGATGAGCAGCCCTTCTCGGCCCAGCTGGCCGTGCAGCTGGCGCGACCGGCGCCGGGATCGCCCCCGGCCACGTGGGCCACCGATCCTCGCAGTTGGTCCGGCACGGTGACCGTGCGGAACCTTCCGTCGACGGCGGTACAGCCGTGGCTTGTCTCCACGCCGCTGGTGGCGACTCGTGACTTCGGTTCCACCATCGATCTCTCGATACAGGGTGGCGCCGGTGCCGCCATGCTGCAGATCTCGGCACAGCATCTGCAAGTCTCGGCAGGCGCTTCGGTGGATGTGGCCACTGGTGCGGTGCAGAGCCGCGAAGGCACGGCCACCATCGACCTGGATCCGGCCCTGCTGGCATCGCTGGGTGTTCAGGTCACGATGCCCGGACGCATGCAGGTCAGGCTGTCCCGCTTCGAGACGCCACCGATCGGGTCCGCGGGCCTGGACGTCTCGGCGCTGTCCGTCGAGGGCACGATCACCGTGGATCCGATGGCCGTGATGGCGTTGGCACCCGAGCCGGTGCAACTTGCCGTGGCCGCATCCTTTCGCTCGCCCGCGCTTGGTGAATCGATCGAGTCGGCATGGAACGCATCGGTGCAGCGGCAGCCCATCGAGCTGTCCATGCAGGTCACGGGCCTTGGTCCGACACTGGACCCCTCCGCGGCCCACGTGCAGGGCACGCTGACCGCCGGTCCGCTGGATCCAGAGCTGATTCCGGGCCTTCCGGCCACCCTGCGATCGCAACTGCTCAGGGCGGGACTTGGCGCCAGCACCGTGCGAGCCAGCCTTGCCGGTAGCGCCACCGAGGGTGCGGGCCAGTTGCAGGCCGACACGCAGGCCGGCACGGTGGCGCTCAAGGCCCTGTGGGACGCGTCCTCGCTTCAGGTTGCCGAGTTCAGCGCCAACCTTCTCCTGCAGCCAGCGGTGGTGAGCGACGTGGCCGGCGGTCGGGTCACGCTGACGCAGCCCGCTTCGGTGCAGGTCACCGCCGGTCCGGCCCGCATGGTTCGCAGCGGTTCGGTGTTCGACCTCACGTCGCTGGCGGCGATCCCGGTGAGCGTGACCGCACCGTCGATCGACCTGGGCGCGGTGCAGGGGGTGTGCAGCCGGGCCAGCGCCCGCTCGCTGAAGGCCCAGGGCAACCTCTCGCCGCGATCCGGTCCGCTCTTCGATGGAACCGTATCGCTCGAGGGCGCCTCGCTGATGCAGGTGACCAACGCAGGCGATGTGCAGGTGAACCGCGTGGTGGTGCAGGGCACGGTGGGTGCCTCGGTGGGCCAGCTGACGGCCACCGTGGAGAGTGTGGCATGCGCCCGCGTGCCCGGGCTGTCCGCGCCGATCAGGCTGGACGCCATCCGCGCCACGATGGATGGCCCGCTTGTCCCCGCAGAGGGCACGCGTCTGGAGGTCAGAGCCGACATCCGCGACGCGGCCGCGTCGCTGGCCTCGGCGCAGGCGCGGTTCGAGCAGCTTGCCGCCGAACAGGAACTGGGGCTGGACCTGACCCAGGTGGACATGCGTCGCGTGCTCTCGCTGCTGGGGAGCGCCCAGGAGGTTCCGGAGTGGGTGGGCACCAAGGGCGACCGCACGCTCGCCGCCCGTGTTCGGACCGCTCAGGGCGCCGCAACCTTCTCGCTGCAGGCCAGCCTGGATCCAGTCGTGGCCCAGGTGCAGGGCACCCGATCGGCGGACGGGACCATCTCCCTTGGCTCAGGCAGCGTGCAGGCCACGCTGCCGGCGGGTGTGGTCAAGTCGCTGCTGGACAATCCGGACAGCGGCGTGAGCACGCGCAGCGTGTCGGATGTGCCGTTGCAGATCACGCTCGGCCGCTGCACGCTGCCCGCGGACGCCTCCGGCTCGCCGCAGGTGCTGGGCAAGGGCAGCGCGATCGAAGCCGCCGTGCAGGTGAGCCCGTGGAAACTGGACCTGATCGATGGCACCGCGCTGGACTTCGGTGCCATGCGGATGGAGCTGAAGATGCGGGCCGCCAGCGCCACCTCGCTGCGGGTGAGCGGGCAGCTGGCCAAGCGAGGCGGTACGCCAAGCCCCATGGACATCGCGCTGGAGACCGCCACGTTGCTGGACGGTCAGGGTCGCGTGGATCTCAAGCGAGGCAGCATCGCCGCCAACGTGCGCATCGAGGACTTTCCCAGCTCGGTGGCCGATCGCCTGCTGGGGATGGACGGCTATCTGGTGGACATGCTGGGCAACGTGGTCAGCGTGCGCATGAGCGGCCGCTCGGGCAGCGCGCCGGACCAGTTCTTTCAGGGATCCATCACCAGCCCGGCGCTGCAGGTGACCATTCCGCAGGTGCGGCTCTCGGAGCAGGGGCTCTCGGTGCTTCCGCAGAAGCCCATCGTGGCCGAGCTCAGGCCTGACGAGCGGCTGCGCACGCGCATCCTGCGACCGCTCAACCCCATCTTCGCGGACATGCGCACCGCCAACGATCGCCCGATCCGAGCCACACTGACCGCGCTGCAGGTGCCGCTTCCGGTGGACATGGCCGCGCTCGACGGTGCCTTCGACATCGACGTGGGCGAGGTGGAACTGCAGAAGAGCAGCCAGGTGCTCCAGGTGCTCGATCTGGTCAAGGCCCAGCCTGGCGGCTCGGTGCCGGCACGGATCGGTCCGTTGCAGGCCAGCATCGTGAAGGGGCTTCTCACCTACCGCGATTTCCAGGTGCAGATCGGCCGGTTGGGCAACGGCACCTGGCAGCAGACCCTCTTCAACGACGCCCGCATCAACCTGGCCAGCACGCCGCCGTATGCCGACGCGATCGACATCCGCTACCCCTACAGCGGCGTGGTGAACACGGCGGCCAAGCTGCCCATTCCGGGCGTGCGCAGGTTCCTGGACGGACTGCAGCAGCAACTCGGCGGCGACGGCAAGGCCCTGAACGCGGTGCAGATGAAGGTGAAGTACTCGGGGCCGCTCGACGGCTCCGAGTTGCGCATGGACATCTACCCGCTGGAACTTCCGCCCGGCATGGGAGGCCGCGTGATCGAGGGCCTGCAGGAGGGCATCGGTGGCGCGCTCGACGACCTCTTCGGCGGTCGCAAGAAGTGATGCCCGCGCCTGGCGCCGCTCACATGGGCTTCTCGCCCACCGTCTCGTCGTAGACCTGCAGCAGCTTCGACTTGTCGAAGATGAGTTCGTTGCGGCTCAGGCCCGTCACCTCGTAGTGCGGCGTCAGCTCGATGGCGTCGCAGGGGCAGGCTTCCTCGCACATGCCGCAGTAGATGCACCGCAGCTCGTCGATGTCGAATTGCTTGGGGTACTTCTCGCGGTCCTCCCACGGGCTCGCGTCCGCCACGATGTGGATGCAGTTGGCGGGGCAGGCGGTGGCGCACATGAAGCACGCCACGCAGCGCACGCGGCCGTCCTCGTCCTTGTTCAGCCGGTGCACCCCACGGAAGTAGGGCTTGTACTGCCCGCCTTCCTCCACCGGACGGTCGTCGCGCTTCTGCTCGGGGTACTGCAGCACCCAGATGTTCTTCTTGTTGCTTCCGTTGCGACCGAAGTTCTCGAACGCGTGCCGCAGCGTGGTGCCCAGGCCCTTGAAGACCTCGGGGATGAAGAGGCTCTCGGCCCGGCCGAGCGGCTTCAGGGACACGTTCACGATCTCGTCGTCGCGGATGGCCATGGCGATCCGGATCGTAGCCGCCTCGGGTAGGTTGCAGGCCATGACCTCCCGC
>JBJOGW010000060.1:0-32789 GCA_046048055.1 Planctomycetota bacterium | reverse complement strand
CCCGAACCGCTGCCGTCGGCCACGCCCACGATGCGGGCATGAGCGCCGTAGTCGCGTTGCAGGATCCGGATCATGTTGCCCGCCACGTCGCCGTCGGGGCCGCCGGTGATCTTGATGGTGAAGGGCTGCTGGCGCGGATCGATGCCCACGGCCTTCAGGGCCACCTCCAGGAACACGTTCACGCCCTCGCTGGTCACGCCATAGACCTTGTGGTTGATGCCGGCACCGGGCTTGCTGCTCATGAACGCGTTGGGGAGCGGATACTTCCGTCGCCGCGCCCGATCCACGATCCACTCGATGTGCCGAGGCGTGATGTTCTCGTCGGGACCCAGGTACACCAGTTCCTGCCGGCCCAGGCGGTCCACGATCTGTCGCGTCACCTCCGGATCGGTGGTGATCAGGTCCAGGATGCAGTCGGCGAAGCTCTTCACGCAGCGCGTCACATCGGCCTCGGGCTCCAGCAGGATGGCGCACTTGGCGCCGCCTTCGGGAATGTCCTTGTTCTTCTGCTGCTGTGCGTAGGCCAGGCCGTAAACCTCGTCGTACAGCCGGTCGCTCTCGCGACTGTGCTGCGAGGCGTCGCGCGAGCGGATCACCCGCAGGCCGCCCCGGGCGATCTCCTTGAACCGCACGTGGAACCCGTTGAAGCCGCGACCATGCACGAAGAAGACGCCGTAGGGCAGTTCCGGTCTTCGGTCGGTTCGCAGCACCGCGGGATCCAGTCGCATCGCCAGCCCGAAACGATGGGGCAGGTGATAGTTGGTGCGAAGCACCGACTCCACGGCATCGAGCATGCGTGCCAGGATCACGGGTGCACCGTCCACCACGCGGCGATGCTCGATGTCGGCACGCAGCGCGGCGGCCTGCCGCGCGAACTCGGCGTCGTCCATCGGGCTTGCGGGATCGAACCGGGCCGCGAACAGGTCCACCACGCGCAGCGTCAGGTCCATGGCGCCCTCGGCCGCGGCCAGGATGCGCGAGTAGCTGAAGGCGAGCCGGTCCCGGTGGACCAGAATCTGGTGCACCAGGTGTCCCATCGCCGCCACCACCTCGGCCCGCTTCACGTCCAGCCCCGGATGCCGCCGGGTCAGCTCGAGGATCTCGAAGTTGATCCACTTCACCCGCTCCAGATCGGCGGCGATGCGCTGCCAGGCCTCGCTCCGCGGGTCGATCGCCGTGCCCTCGGCCGTCTGGATCACGAAGCCCAGCAGCGTCACGCTGCCGTGCGGTGGATCCTTGACCTGGTCCAGATAGGCCCGCTGGATCCCGATGTTGGCGGCGCCCAGGATCATGGTGGTGCGCTCGAGCATGGTGCGGGTGCGGGCATTCGAGAAGGCGATCGTGATGCGGCTCTGCGTCGGATCGGCCTCGGGCTCCAGTTCCAGCGCGGTGGCATCGGTGCCGCTCACCCGCTGGAACAGGGACATGTGCTTGCGCAGGCGCAGCGGCGTGAGCGTGGCGATGTAGTCGGCCGGGCTGTTGGCTGCGTAGGCGCGGATCTCGTCCTCTCGCCAGTCCAGACCGTGCTCGCGGGCCCATCGGATGGCGTCATCGACCTTGGCGGCCTGAGCCGGATCCGCGGGATCGAACGGCGTGCGCTCGCCGAACTCGAATGTGTCCACCACCAGCGATCCGTCCGCCGAGGAGTGGATCTTGGCGGCACGCAAGGTCTGCTCCAGCGGCAACTCGGCCACGATGCCCGACAGCAGTCCCACGCGATTGCCTGCCCGGATGAAGGTCCACTCGCGCCCGTCCTCGCTCCGCACCGTCAGGTTCAGGGGAGAGCCGCTCGCCTTGGCGGCGATGATGGCCCGCAGGTGGGACCGCACCGCCGCCGGAGCGGTGTCCTGGAAGTACATCGGAGGCATCTGCTCGGCGAACCAGGGGACCACGCGTTCGGCGGTCTCCCGAAACTCGAGGCTCAGCTCATTCGCGAGTGCCTCGACGGTGGGAGACGGCTGACGCTCCGCGGCAGATGTGGCGCGCATCTGATCAAGTATCCCGAGGATGCCTGTCGGACACAACAGAAATCCAGAAAGAGTCCGGTAACACGAATCTCAATTGCTTGAAGGGGGCATATCGCGTTGCCGATACCCTGAACGACTTGCGCTGCGTCACCATCGGCAATTTCGACGGCGTGCACCGTGGCCATCAGGCCCTGATCGATACGGCTCGCCAGCTGGCGGGGGCTCAGGGGCAGGTGATCGCGGTCACCTTTGAACCGCATCCCTTGCGTCTGCTCAGGCCCGAGGCGGCGCCCCAGGCGATCATGCTGCCCGCTGAGCGGCAGGCATCCCTGCTCGCGGCGGGGGCGGATCAGGTCCGAGTGCTCGAGGTGAACAGGGATCTTCTCGGCATGGAAGCAGCCGCGTTTGTCCGGTGGCTGCATGCGGACCTGCCATTCGACGGTCTGGTGGAGGGGCTGGACTTCCGGTTCGGTCGGGGACGCCGAGGCGACCTGGATCTGCTCCGTCAGGAGGGCAAGGGACTTGGCTTCGAGGTCACGGCGGTTCCGAGCGTGGACGTGATCCTGCGGGATGGCAGTTCGGCGGCCGCGAGCAGTTCGCTGCTTCGCTGGCTGCTCCAGATGGGTCGCGTGGATGATGTGGCCCGTGTGCTGGGGCGCCCGTATGCGTTCGCCGGCAAGGTGATCCGGGGCGATCAGCGAGGGCGCGAGATGGGCTGGCCCACCGCCAACGTGGAGCATGGGGATCGGTTGCTTCCAGCCGACGGGGTCTACGCGGGTCGGGCCGCGCTTCCCGATGGCATCACGCGGCGGGCCGCGATCAGCGTGGGCACCAAGCCAACTTTCGGTCAGGGAGAGCGGACCGTCGAGGCATTCCTGCTGGATCACTCGGCGCCACTCGACCAGTACGGCTGGATCCTTGGGCTCACCTTCGACCATTGGCTGCGCGACCAGTCGCGGTTCGACTCGGTGGAGTCGCTGGTGGACCAGATGCATCGTGACGTGCGGCAGACGCGCGAGCGGGTGACGCTGGAGGTCGCGGCATGAGTCTGCCCACGCATCCATCCACGGCGTACGCCACCACCGTCTCGGCACGCGGACTGGCCGAGCGAATCCGCTCCGCGGGGACCATGCTGGTCACCACCCATGACAAGCCGGATGGTGACGCGATCGGCAGCACGCTGGCGCTGGCGCGTGCGGCACGAGCAACCGGCATCACGGTCACGACCTGGCTGTCCGGCCCGTTCGATCCGGCGCTGTCCGTTCTGCTGGGTGACGAGCGTCCGGGGCGGGCACCCGAGTCACTGCCCACGGGCGACTTTGACCTGGTGGTGGTGGTGGACACCGGCTCCTGGAGCCAGCTGGAGCATCTGGGCCCGTGGCTCAAGGCCCGTCACGGCCGATGCGTGGGCGTGGACCATCACCGCTCGGGTGACACCGGCTTCACGGACCGCATCGTGGACGCCGGCTGCGCCAGTTGCACGCAGGCGCTGGTGCCCGTGCTTGAGGCGATGGGGGTGAACTTCGATCGTCCGGGATCCGGTGGCGTCGGCTCCATCGCCGAGGCCCTCTTCGCGGGCCTGGCCACCGACACGGGATGGTTCCGCTTCAGCAGCGCCGACACGGCGGTGTTCGCGCTGGCCTCGCGCCTGCTGGCGGCAGGCGTGGAGAAGGACCGGCTCTACCGCCAGCTCGAGGAGACGGCCAGGCCGCAGCGACTGCGGCTGCTTGCGAGGGCCATGAGCGGCATGCGTTGGCTGGCTGGAGGCAAGGCGACGCTGATGACCCTGGGCCCCGAGGACTTTTCCCATGCCAGCGGCAGTGCCGAGGACCTGGCCGGGGTGGTCAACGCGCCGATGTCGGTCGGATCCGTCGAGGTCAGCGCGCTGCTCAGCCAGAACGAGGCCGGGTCGGTGGTCAAGATCAGCCTGCGCAGCAAGCCCCCCATGCGCGCCGACGGTCGCTTCGTGGACGTAAACCGACTGGCTGCCATCTTCGGCGGCGGCGGGCACGTGCATGCGGCGGGGGCCCGCTTCCGAGGTGCCATGGAGCAGGCCGCCGAGGCCGTGGCCGCGGCGATCGAGCAGTCGCTGGCCGACTGACTCACTTCAGCGGCGTGACCTTGTAGCCGAGCTTCTCGATGGCCCGCTGCACCGCGGGACCGGCATCGGCCTGGCGCACGGCCACGTCGGCCTGGCGGTTCTCCAGGCTCACCCGGCAGTCCACCACGCCGTCCACCCGGCCCACCTTGTCCGTGATCGCGTCCACGCAGCCCTGGCAGTGCATGCCGTCCACCTGCATGCGAAGCACGACCGGTGCGGCCGTGGAGACTCGGGTGTCCGGGGAACTGGAGTCCCCGCACGCGACCAGAGGAAGGACCAGAAGAACCACCGCAAGGGCCATGTTCCGCATGGCAGGCATGCTAGGTGTCGACCGTCGTTGCGGGTGAAGCATCCCGCCCCACGCCCAGCAACCGCAGGGCGGCTGGAAGCGTCCAGGCGGTGAATGCCAGGCATGAGAGGCTCGCGATGGCCATCACCTGACCCAGGCTTCGCAGCCCCTGATGCTCGGCCATGACCAGCGTGCCGAAGCCGATGGTGGTGGTCAGCGCCGTGACCACCACGGCGCGGCGCGTGCTGCCGAAGCCGGTCCGAAGGCCGCCATCCACGGCGCGGTGGGTCACGTGGATGCAACTGTCCACGGACAGGCCGATCATGACCGGCATCGCGAAGAAGTTGGCCAGATTGAAGGCGATGTCGAGGACCGCCATCAGGCCCACGGTGCACGCCAGGCCACCAAGCAGGCATGCCATCGAGATCGCGGACAGCCGCAGGGAACGGTAGTCCGCCAGCAGCACCGCGAACACGAATGCCGCCGCCATGGCCCCCTGCATCAGGAAGGATCGCTCCATCAACTTCATGGACTCGCTCACGGTGATGGGGGCGCCCGTCACGTGCGGATCCACGCGCCGCATCGCCCCCACGAAGCGATCCATCGCCTGGAACTCCCATACGTCCTCGACCGGGTGCAGCATCACGGCGAACGCCCCTTGTTCGCTGGTGAAGCTGTCGCGCACGGCAGCCGGCAGCGCTTCACGCAGCGAGCCCTTCGCTCCTTCCAGAAGGGCCGCGGCCGCCACCGAGGCGCGGCTGGCGGCAGCCATGGCGGCGCGCACGGTGGCGTCCTGCTGCGCGGCCAAGGCCGATCGGAACGCGTTCATTCGTTCGCGCATCGCCTCGAGTTCCGCCACGGCGTCCGATCCTGCGCCGGACAGGCGGGCGCTGTCGGCCAACTGGCCAAGGGTGCGCGAGGCCTCGGCACCCATCTGCGGCGTGGCGATCTGGCGCACGGCCGCCGCTGGCGCTTCGGCCGTCGCCGCGATGTCGCGGCGCCACGCGGCACGCCGGGGCGTGTCCATGCGGATCACGTCCAGCACGCTGCGCACCCGGCCGATGAGCGGTTCGCGCGATGCCCGCTCCAGCACGGCTGGCACGGCCTCCAGCTCGGGCACGATGCACGCCCCGAACCACGTCGCATTGCCGCCTTCCTGCTGCAGGCGTCGCTGCCAGCCCACGCTGTCGAGGCCGTCGGCCTGCAGGCGCAGCAGATTGCTCTCGAAGCGGACTCCACCCCATGCCAGCCAGACGCTCGCCACCACCAGGGCCACGCTCGCGGCCAGGATCAGGGCGTGGCGTGCGGAGGCCCTTCCATCCCATGGATCCTGGCGCCCGGCCAGGGGCTCCTCGAACAGGCCACGTCCGAGCGGTTCACGGGCGGCCCGGCGGTCCAGCCAGAGCAGCAAGGCCGGCAGTGTCACGCCCATGGCCACCGCGCAGATCGCCAGTCCCGCGCCGCTGATCCAGCCCAGTTCGCGCAGGCCCTGCATGGGCACCAGCATCGCCAGCAGGAAGACGCCCACGCTGGTCACGGCGCCGCTCAGCACGCTCGGCAGGGCCTTGCGCATCATGTGGCGCACGCTGGCCTGCGGGCCCAGGTGCCGCAAGCCCTCGAGGTATCGGGCCACCATGTGGATGCCGTAGTCCAGGCCCACGCCCACCAGCACCAGCATGAACACCACGCTGAGCAGGTTCAGCCTTCCCACGGTCATGGCGGCTACCCCGCTCGTGACGGCCGCGGCCATGACGAAGGCGGCCACCGCGAGCAGCGGGCGCTTGATGCCGCGAAACACCACCATGAACAGCAGCGAGCAGAGCACCATGGCCACGGCACTGGCCCATCGCATGTCTCGTTCGGTGCTGGCCATCTCGTCGGCCTGCAGCACGGGCTTGCCGGTCAGCCCGATCTCCACCGAGGGATGCTCGCGTTGCACCTGCGACATCACGGCCCGGATCCGCCGAAGCGGCTCCTCGATCACCGCCAGGGTGGCGTAGTCCTTCAGCGGCTGCACCAGCACCAGCCGAAGGCGGCCGCCATCGGCCATCAGCCATCGATCCGGCAGCGGGTCCGCAAGGCTGGGCGCCGGGTCCTGCATGCCACCCAGCGCGCAACGAAGCAGCAGCAGGGCTTCCGCCGCGGTCTGGTGGCGCTGGACGGCCTCCATCCCGGCGCCCCGTTCCAGCAGCGTTTGCAGCCGCTCCGTGCCAGCCTGCAGCAGCCCGCCCGCTCCCGGATCCGCCGCCAGCACGGGAAGCGCGCCACGGGCCGCGTGCAATCCCTCCAGTCGCTCGTCGTCCATGCTCCACGTGCCCACGCGGTGCTGGTCGCGGGCGTCGATCACGCCGTGCACGGCGGGTGATCCCGGAAGCGTCGAGAGCCGGCGGACCAGGGAGCGAACCGCCTCGTCCGCGGCGGCCTCGTCACCGCGAGGATCCACCACCACGATCAGGTACTCCAGGTCGCCGAAGTCGCGCTTGAACTGTCGATAGGCCCGCATGTAGGGCTGGCCCTCGCCGATCAGGGCGTCGGTATCCGCGTTCAGGCCAAGGTGCCTCCAACTGACGAGCCCGGCGATTGCGGCAAGGATCGCGCTCATGAGCACCACGCCCTTGGCGCGCCGGATCAGGAACGCGGCGAGCCGATCGATGGCTTGCCGGCGTCGTCGACCGGCGTTCATCCGTCCGCCACGGCTCGCCAGCAGTCGGCCTGGCGAAGGTCAAAGGGCCGTCCGTCCGCCACCACCGCCACGGCACGGCCATGCGCCGTCCAGCCGGCGAATGGACAGTTGCGGCTGCGGCTTCGAAACGCTTCAGGGTCCACGGTCCATGCCGCGTCCGGATCGATCACCGTCACGTCGGCGGGGCCGCCCTCAAACAGGCGGCCCATGCCCCGCTCCAGGATGCCAAGCAGCCGTGCCGGACCCACGGTCATACGATCGATCACCGAGGGCCAGTTCATCAGGCCGCTCTGCACCAGCGCCAGCCCGTACATGCCCACGGCACTCTCCAGGCCGATGCATCCAAAGGGAGCGCTCTCGAAGTCACGGCCCTTCTCGCTGGCGGTGTGGGGTGCGTGATCGGTGGCCAGCACGGAGATGGTGCCTTCCGCCACGGCCGCCCGGAGCGCCTGCTGGTCCGAGGCGGTGCGGATGGGCGGATTCACCTTGGCCACGGTGTTCCATCCCTCGCAAGCCGCCTCGGTCAGCAGCAGGTGATGGGGGCTGGCCTCGCCGCTCACGCGTTGCCCCGACCGCTGCGCCCGCTGCAGGATCTCAACGCTGCCGCCGCTGGAGAGGTGCTGGGCGTGGTAGCGGGCGTTCGCCAGGGCATTCAGGCGCACGTCCCGCTCGAACATGAGTTCCTCGGCCACGGCGGGCCAGCCGCGCAGGCCGTGGCGGGCCGCCACCACGCCGTCATGCATCACGGCGCCCTCGGTCAGCGTGGGCTCCTGGCAGTGCTGCAGGAACGGACGGTCGATGCTGGCGCAGGTGGCCAGCACCCGGTGCATCACGGCCGGGCTCGCGATGCCGTCGCCATCGTCGCTGAACGCCACGGCACCGGCACGGGCCATGGCTCCCATCGGTGCCAATCGCTCGCCGGCTCGACCCACGGTGGCCGCGCCCACCACCAGCACACGGGCCATCGCCGCCTCGGCGGCCTTCAGCCGCACGAAGTCCACCAGGCTGGGCAGGTCCACCGCGGGCTGCGTGTTGGGCATGCAGGCCACGGTGGTGAATCCGCCGGCGATGGCCGACTCGGCGCCGGAGCGGATGGTCTCCTTGCGCTCGCCGCCCGGCTCGCGCAGATGCACGTGCGGGTCGATCAGGCCGGGACACACCAGACAACCATCCGCGTCGATCACCCGCACACCCGTGGCGGGAAGCGGATCACCGCTGATGCGTTCCACGCGTCCCTCGCGAATCAGCACGTCGCCCGGCATGTCCAGGCTTCGGACCGGGTCCAGCACGCGGCCGCCGCGGATCAGGATGGGTGGGGGTGCGACCACGGCGCGGATGGTATCGGCCCAAAAACACGGTGACCCGCCGAAGGGGCGGGTCACCGGATCGATTCGTGCAGCCGAAGGGCGATCAGCCCTTGGTGAAGGGGCAGGCGCTGGCGCAGCTGCTCTTCTTCTCGCTGACGGCACCAGCCGAGGTGGCCTTCGTGCCGCAGTCGGACTTGGTCTCGCAGCCACTCTTGGTGCTGCAATCCTTCTTCTCGCTGACGGCACCGGCCGAGGTGCTGGCCTTGCTGTCGCAGCTCTTGGAGCAGTCCTTGCTGCAATCCTTCTTCTCGCTCACGGCACCAGCCGAGGTGTTGGCCTTGTCCTTGCAGCAACCGCTCTTGGTCTCACTGACCGCGCCGGCGCTGGTCTTGGCCTTGCCGTCGCCGGCCTTGTTGCTGTCGTTGCAGGCCGCCAGACCCAGAACCAGGCCAGCAGCAGCGATGATCGCGAAACGCTTCATGTGTGGTGACTCCTGAAGTGAGCTGCGGGTTCGATTCGAGCCGGCGGCAGCCTTCGCCGGCCACGGCAGTGTACTCCCGATCGACGGATCCGGATGCGGGATGTTTCCCTAAAGTGCCAAGGTTATGGCGCAGGACCCCATCCAGCCCGACCAGCCCACGACACCGGAAGACGGCTCCGGGGGCCGGGAACGACTTCTGGCCAAGGCCCGGAACCTGGCCCGGGTGCCAGGGGTGTATCTGATGAAGGACCCGGCCGGCGTGGTGCTCTACGTTGGCAAAGCGGTCTCCCTTCCGGATCGGGTCGGCAGCTACTTCCTGCCCAGCACCGACCTCGGGCCCCGCAAGCAGCCCATGCTGGAGTTGGTGGCGGACTTCGACGTGATTCCATGCGAGGGCGAGTGGGAGGCGCTGCTGCTCGAGGCAAGGCTGGTCAAGGACCTCAAGCCTCGGTTCAACGCGAGCCTCCGTGACGACAAGACGTTTCCGTACCTGGCGGTCACCATCCGCGACGAGTTTCCCGGGGTCTACATCACCCGCGATCCGTCCCACGAGCGGTTCCGCGGGGCCAGGCTCTACGGGCCCTTCACCAGCGGCTCGAGCCTTCGTCAGGCGGTGCAGCTGCTTCAGCGGGTGTTCCAGTACCGCACCTGTGAACTGGACATCCGCTCGGAGGATCCGGCCAACCGCGGCTTCCGTCCATGCCTGCTCTTCAAGATCGACCAGTGCACGGCCCCATGCGCCAACCGGATCTCCCCGGACCGCTACCGCCAGGACATCGAGCGCTTCTGCCGCTTTCTCGAGAGTCGGCGAAGCACCATGCTTCGGGAGATGCGGCAGGAGATGGAGCAGGCGTCGACGGAGCGCCGCTACGAGGCCGCCGCCGTGCTGCGCGACCAGATCCATGCCATCGAGAAGCTGGACGAGCGCGAGCGCCGCGGTTTCGAGGGCATCTACGACTGGCAGCCCGAGGTGACCATTTCCGCCCAGGATCCCCGGGCGGGGTGCCGAAGCCTGCAGCGGGTGCTCGGCATCGAGCGGGAGGTGCGCGTGGTGGAGGCCGTGGACATTGCGCATCTCGGTGGCGGCGAGACCGTGGGAAGCCTGGTCTGCTTCGTGGACGGTCGGCCATTCCGGGACCGTTACCGCCGCTTCCGCATCCGATCGGCGGGCAATGACGACTTCGCCGCGATCCGGGAGGTGGTGGGGCGCAGGTTCCGGAGTCCGGATCCCGATGGCCTTCCGGACGTGCTGCTGATCGATGGGGGTGTGGGCCAGCTTGGTGCCGCGATCGAGGCGCTCGAGGGTGCCGGTTCGAGGCCCTCGGCGGTGCTCTCGCTCTCCAAGAAGGAGGAGCTCATCCATCTGCCGCAGGATCCCGAGCCGCTGCGGCTCAGCCGCAACCACTCGGGCCTGCAGCTGTGCCAGGCGATTCGCGACGAGGCCCACCGCTTCGCCCAGCACTACCACCACCTGCTGCGGCGGAGGCGGTTCCTGAAGGAGGGCGAGCGTCGGAAGGGCGGCTCCGATGCGACGCCGCACGATGACGTTCGCTAGGCTTGCCTCCTCCCGGAATCCGTGCCGTGAACCATCGTCGAAAGAAGCGGGCCCGACATCACGAGAGCGCCGAGCGCGAGCACGGCAACGTCGGCGGTCCCTGCATCGACCATCCGCTGGTCCCCAAGGGTGATCCCGAGATGCTGCGGACCTCGGGCGAGATCGAGGCCTTCGCCGAGCACGCGCTGCGGGCGGGCGTGCTGGCCTTCGACACCGAGTTCATCGGTGAGGAGACCTTCCGGCCCCGCATCTGCCTGGTGCAGGTGGCCACCCCGGAGCGCGTGGCCCTGATCGACCCCATCGAGGGCGCCGACCCGGCACCGATCTATCGGCTCGTGGCGGATTCGGCGGTGCTCACGCTGGTGCACGCGGGGGAGCAGGACATTGGGGCCGCGCGCGACGCGATGGGCACCGGCACGGTGCTCAACGTGGTCGACACGCAGATCGCGGTCAGCCTGCTGGGACTGCCGTGGCCCACCAGTCTGGGGAATGCGCTGGAGTCCTACACGGGCCTGAGACTCGGCAAGGCCCACACCTTCACCGAGTGGGACCGCCGGCCGCTCACGCCTTCGCAGCTGGCCTATGCGGCGGATGACGTTCGCTACCTGCCCATGGCCTGGGAGTCCGTGCGCGAGCAGCTGGTCGCCAAGGGACGCCTGGAATGGGCGATGCAGGAGAGCGCCTCGCAGCTGGCGGGCGAGGCCATGTTCGATCCCGAGCGCCAGATGCGGCGAGCCAGCCGCGGTGAGCCGCTCCGTCCCGCTGCCACCACGCTGCTGCGGGAACTGGTGCTGCTGCGGCGGGAGATCGCCCAGGGCATGGACCAGCCGCAGCGCGTGGTGATCCCGGATGCCGCGCTCATGGAACTGGTCCGTCGGAAGCCCGATCGCGATGACACCGTGCGCGAGATCCGCTTCCTGCCCAAGCACGTGGCCGCCCGTCATGGCGAGCGCATCGCCGCCTGCGTGCGTGCCGCCCGCGACTTGCCGCCTACCCGGGACGAGTTCGCGTCGATGCTCGAGGATCCCCGCGTCCGGGCCCGCATCGACGCCATGTGGCTGGCCCTGCAGGCCCGCTGCCTGGCCGAGGAGCTCGCCCCCAACCTGCTCTGCAGCCGGAGTGAGTTCTCGGAATGGTGCGCCCGGTGCATGGTGGCCGAGCGCCGACGTCGCCGCGGCGACGCCGATGGGACCATGCCCTCCCTCTTCGCGCCGGAGGATTGGCGATCGCGCGCGGCGGGAGTATGGCTGGACTCGTTCGTGCGTGGTGCGGGTGAACTCCGTCTGGGGTGGGACCCTGAGCACGGGCGGCTGCGCTCGATCGAGTGATGCCTCGTTCGGCGGATATGCTCGATCCCATGCGCAACCTCTCGGCCTGCGGACTCTCCCGACGCGACTCGTTGGCGGCCCTCGCCGGGCTCGTGATCACCCCCATGGCCCTGGGGCAGGCCGCACCGTCGGGTCGGAAGGCGCCGGGGGGTTCCGCTGCCGTGCAGTCGGCGGCTCCCGCCGCCCTGCTGGCGTGCTGGGCCGAGGCATTCGGTTCCGCCGAGCGGATCCGGCTGCGCGTGGATTCGGCGGGTCGCGTGGGCATCGCCGTGGATGGCCGCACGGGTGAGGGGTTCGCGCTGGTCCGGGCCTTTCTGGCCGCGGGAGCCGTCGCCGAGGCACTGGCCATGGTGGCCTCGGTCTCGTGCGTGCCCCATGCCTTCCGCTGGGCGGAGCCGGCGGCGTGGCCCGAGGTCTGCACGTTCACCATGTCGGCTGGAGGCCCCGTCAGGTTGCCCACGCGGATCCAGCTGGAGCTGGCCGCCGCGATCTCGGCTCGCGTCGAGTCGCACGTGCCGTTCCGTTCCGACCAACCGGCTTCCGATGAGGCGGTACGGGGCGTCGGGGCGAACATGAGCAGCGACCGGGTGAAGGCCTGGATCGTGGAAGCCGATGACCGGCCTGGTTTTCTCGCGGCGATGCGGGTGCTGGCATCCGTGCCGGAACTGGCCGCCACGATCGGGCCTCCCTCGTACTGGCAGGAAGGCACGGTGCCGGTGGTGTGGGGAATGTCGCGAGCCGCCAATCCCAACATGCTCGCCTTTGTGGGGCAGCGGATCGAGGCGGCCTCGCTCTACGCGTTTCAGTCGGGTGCATCGCTGGACCCGACCCTGTTGCCGCCCGAGACGTGCGAGCGAGCCGCGGCCGCGGATCAGGAGGTTGCCAAGGCCTTGGCCACGATCGCGCGGCTGGGACGGTGCGAGGCGACCGAGCCCGTGGTCGTGGCACGCGTCGGAATTCCGGTCGAGACCCGTCCGCGCGCGGCGCCGCCGTTCAAGATGATGCTCGGCGGTCTGGCCGCCGACGCACCCGCCCCGGGAGCCACCCCGTGAGCCCGGACCAGCCCCGCATTTACAGCGGAGACGGCGATCGCCTGATCGAGGCCCCCGGGCACGGCCCGCGGGTGACCATGGTGCCCAGCGGCGACCCTCGCAGCGTGGCGGGAGGTCGCTCGATCCGACTGCAGTGGGGGCAGCATCTGCTCAACGACCTGGTCGAAGGTCGATACCGCACCGTGATCTGCGGGATCAACGAGCGCGACAACGGTCACGGCGTGCTCGGCGAATTGCTCAAGCTGATCCCCACCAGCCAGTGGACGCTCTCCAGTGCGACCAGCTTTGCGCGCATGTTCCGGGGAGCCGTGAGCATGCACGCCAGGGACGACCGCGAGCCCTACGTGCTCAAGTTCGACCTGGACCGGCTGCTCATCCTGGCCCTGCTGCGGCCGGCGGACCGCGATCACTTCACGCTTGAGGATCTCTTCCGAGGCTTCCGAACGGTCAGCCGCATGCTCGAGGGGCGGCGCGAGCGCCAGCCCGTCTGCAGCGTCTCCTTCCTGGGGGCCAAGTCCAACCGGCTGCTGGATCACCAGGGCCACGAGCCCAGCCTGGAGGCCGTGCTGCACGCCATGCATCAGGCGGGATTCGCGGGCGACGTCTATCCACCGGTGTCGTTGTGGGATGTTCCGGAAACCGCGGTGTTCGCCACCTATCCCTTCCCGGAAGGCCTGCAGCGGATGCGCGAGGGCAGCAGCTGATCGCGATTCAGCGGCCCACGCGCAGATCCACGAATCGTCGGCGCCGGATCCTCTCGTTGCCCAGTTGCCCGCACGCCGCCATCGCGGTGCGGCCCTTGGTGCCGCGTCGCTTGCAGAACTGGCCATTCGAGATGGCTCGCTCCACGAAGGCCCGCGTCTCGGCCTCGGTCGGCGCCCGCCAGGGGCTGTCGCGGCGCGGGTTGTAGGGGATCACGTTCAGCGAGCATCGGATCCCCCGCAGGCGTCGGCACACCTCGTCGCAGTGCTCCGGGGCGTCGTTCACGCCCGGGATCAGCACGTACTCCATGCAGAAGGCGGCACAGGTCCGGAGCGGCCACGCTCGCATCGCCTCCAGGACCCGCTCGATCGGTTCGGCACGGTTGATCGGCATGATGCGCGAGCGGATCTCGTCGTTGGGCGCATTCAGGCTGAACGCCAGGTTCAGCTTGCGAAAGCCGGGCTGCCCCGCGAACGCCGCCAGTTCGCGGATGCCCTCGCTGCGACCCACGGTGCTCACCGTGATGTTGGCCGCCGGCACGGCGGGGCCGCGATGATCCGTCAGCACACGGATGGCCTGCAGCACCGCTGCCAGGTTGTCGGTCGGCTCGCCCATCCCCATGAAGACGATGTTCTTGACCGGAAACCCCGCGCCGCCGTCGATCTCGTTGGGCAGCCGGTGACGGGCCGCGAACCACTGGCCCACGATCTCGGCTGGGCTCAGCTGCCGCATCAGGCCCATCTGAGCCGTCTCGCAGAATGTGCAACCCATGGCGCATCCCACCTGGCTGCTCACGCAGAGCGTGCGGGTCAGGCCCGTGCGGCGAGGCATCGGGATCACCACGCTCTCGGTCTCCAACCCGTCCGGCAGCGACAGCGTGAACTTGACCGTCTGCTCGTCCCGGTGCACCGTCCCGATCGCCGCGAGGCCCGGTCGCATCCATGAAGCGGCGGTGCGGCCCTGGTGAAATTCGCGGTAGGCCCGGGCGGCGTCCTGCTCACGCACACCGAGCCCGGCGGCCAGAGCCATCGCCTCGCGACACGTCAGGGACAGGGGGTCCACATGCGGAGGGTATCGCGATGCCGCCGAATTCCGGAGGCGTCAATCTGGAATTGCCGCGCGTCGCCGTGGGCACCGTCTCGACATGCCGCGTCCGATCCCTACCATGCCGCCCGCCATGCACCTCAAGCGAAGCGATCACGAGCACGGTCCTCCCATCGTTCCGGTCATCTTCCATCTGGAGGATCCCGAGGGCCTCACCGGCACGGAGCAGAAGGAGTGGCACCTGATGGGTGGCGAGGGCGAGAGCCTGCTCGAACTGGCCATGGATCACGGCATCAACATCGAGCATGCCTGCGGCGGGGTCTGCGCCTGCAGCACGTGTCACGTGTACGTCGAGCAGGGCATGGACCAGCTCTCCGAGAGCACCGAGGCCGAGGAGGACCGCGTGGAGGAGGCGCCCGCCATTCAGCGGAACAGCCGCCTCGCCTGCCAGTGCGAGATCCGTGGCAAGGGGCCGGTCGTTGTGCGAGTGCCGGCCTGGAATCGCAACGCCGTGAAGGAGATTCCGCACTGACGGAACGGGTCATGGGGCCGGAGATCAACATGCATTGGCTCGACGTGGACCTGCTGGGCGAAGCCCTGGCCGAGGTCCATCCGGACCTGGATCCCGCAGGTGTGTCCTTCCCAAGGCTGAAATCCCTGGTGCAGGGGCTACCCGGCTTCGCGGAGCGGCCTGGCCACCCGTGCAACGAGCGCATCCTGGAGGCCATCCAGCAGGCTTGGATCGACGAACGCGCCTGACCGCGTGGTTCGCCCGTCCGGCTGGTGGTCAGCCCATGATGGCCACGATCAGGAACCGCCTCTCACCGCGAGGGAGTTCCACGCGCACGGTCTCGTTCACGCGAGCCCGCATCAGCGCTGTGCCCATGGGGCTGGTCACGGTCACCTCAAGCACGTCATCGTCGGTGTCTTCGCCCATCTGTCCCACGAGGCGGAACAGTTCCTCGCGCCCGTTGGCCACATCGCGCACGCGAACCGTGGCGCCCAGGAACACCATGTCGGTGGGAACCTCGACCTCGCCCGCCACCTGCACCCGTGCCAGCTTGGCCTCAAGCTCGCGGATCTTGGCCTCGTTCATCGCCTGGTCCTCGCGGGCGGCGTGATAGTCGGCGTTCTCCTTCAGGTCGCCCTGGGCCCGAGCCTCGGCGATGCGCTGGGCGATCACCGGCCGGAACTGGATGCACTCGGCCAGTTGCTGCTCCAGTCTCTCCTTGTCGGCCTGCGAGATGATCTCCATGGCGGTCTCAATCTAGCCGTGGGGATGCGGGGCGGCAACCAAGCGGTCCATGCGCCGGATCCATCTCCAGGCCGCGAGCATCGCGATCACGCCCGATGCGGCCACGGCGATCGCCCCGGACCATGGGTCCTTCAGAGTCAGGCTGCCGCTCTCGGAGCCCAGCGTGAGCACCGCCAGCACGGGGCCCTGAAGCCAGATCGGTGGCTCCGCAAGCCCAACGCTCGCGGCCCCCACGCCCATGGGCAGGCCCAGCATGCAGATGATCAGGCATGCCGCCATCGCCGTCGCGCGGGCACGGCCATCGCTCGATCTCGAAGCAGCAGCCGTGATGGCACCGACCACCAAGGCCCACCCGAACAGCAGGGCATCCATCAGGGCCAGTCGCTCCGGTGGCCACGGCGTGGCCAGTCGAAGCGGCCAGAGCACCACCTGCGTGAGGTACGCCAGCGTGAGCAGATCCACCAGCACCCGCATGATGGGCCAGCGTTCGCGCGGGCCGCTCAGGCGAAGCAACGGCCAGCCCGCGCAGAGACCCACCGCCAGGCTGGCCGCCATCAGGCGCACGCCTGGCGCCAGGCTGGCCAGCGAGGACGCCACCGGCGGGCGAAGGCCGATGCAGATCGCCCACGAGGCGAAGATCCAGATGCAGGCCATCAGCACGAGGCCGCGGGGAGGTGTCACGGATCGCAGGCTACCTACCGCACGCCCACGTAGTCGCTCAGCAGGTCGAGCTGCTCCTCGCACCCAGCATCGATCCGTCCGTAGTGCTGGTGCAGCCAGTCCAGGTACTCGAGCTTCTGGCGGGCGGGCACCTCCGAGGCGCCTTCACGTCCCGGCGCACGTCCCCACTTGATCGCACATCCGCGAGACGTTCGCAACCGAATGCAGCCATCCTTGGGCACCTCCGACAGGTCGATCCAGGCCACCTGGGGTCGCCATGGTCGCGCATCCACCAGGCGGGCCACGGCCAACGCGGCCTGAACGTCCTCGCCTGGCCACGGCGTGCCGTACTCGGCGGGCCGCGGCTGAGATGCCGATTCGATGCGGATCAACGATCGTGGCGTGGTGCCCGGCCGATAGCAGCGCGGAAGCAGGCGGCCGTGCAGGTCGATCAGGTGGTCGTAGCCACCCTCGCGCACCACCGCGAAGGGGGTGGTCCAGACCCCATCCACCTCCACCTCGTCGCCGCCCGTACGGCGAACCTGCCGGACTTCCTCGAACCACCCGGAGCGGAGCAGGGCCTCGCGGGCGGCGGCCAGGTTGCCTCGCTGCAGCGCCGAGCCGCGCAGCGGATCGGCGACCAGTTCCGCCAGCGGTTCCAGTTCGGCGTCGCTCATCCACGCGGGTCGTTGCGAAAAGCGCACCGTCACGGAGGGGCTGCCCTCGGAGGCGAGGGCCGCGTTCCGGAGTGCCGGGACCCCCATGCCGAGGGCCATCGCCATGGCTGCGATCGACACCATCCAGCCGGTGGAGACGAGCCAGGGACGCCAATCGGACCAGGTTCGGGGTGCGGGCCTTGAGGCGCGCTTGGATCGCTTGCGTGACATCGACCGTGGTTCTATCGGCGCGGGGCGGGCGCGGCGTCGAATTTCAGGGCTCTCGCCGCGGCCTGCTCCACCAGCCTCCGGACCAGCGTCTCCATCGGCACGCCCGCATGGGCCGCGGCCTTGGGCACGAGCGAGTGGTCGGTCATGCCGGGCATGGTGTTGGCCTCCAGGAACCACGGTCCGCGCGCGTCCACCATGAAGTCCACCCGGGCGAGGTCACGAAGGCCCAGGCACCGCCACACGCGGAGGGCGTGTTCACGGATGGTGTTCGAGACGCCCGGAGAGAGCGGCGGATCCAGCAGGTACTGCGTGTCATCGCGCAGGTACTTGGCCTCGTAGTCGTAGAGGCCACCGTGGGGCCGGATCTCGATCAGGGGGAGCACTTCCCCGTCGAGGATGCCCGCGGTGACCTCGGCGCCCTCGATGAACGCCTCGGCCATGAGCTGCGGACGGCGAGTGAGCAGTTCATGCAGCGCCACCGCAGCCTCGTCCTGCGTGCGGCAGACACGAAGGTCCACGCTGCTTCCCTCGTCGCAGGGTTTCAGGATCAGCGGGGCGCCCATCGCCAACGTGTCCCCTGGGCCCAGCACCTGGCATGCGGGTGTCGGCACGCCAGCCGATGCCACGGCTGCCTTGCTTGCCGGCTTGTCCATGGCCAGCCGGGCCGCAGCAGGCAGGCACCCCACGAAGGGCCGCCCATCAGCCACCAGAAGCTCCTGCAGGGGTCCGCCCTCGCCCCATGGTCCATGCAGCACGGGAAAGATCACGTCCCCCGGCAGGGCGGCGAGGCTGGCCTGGTCGAGCCTGCCCACGATCTCGTCATGCACGTCCATGCCCGCACGGCGAAGCGCCGCCGACACCTGGCGACCGCTGTTCAGGCTCACCTCATGCTCGGCGTCAGGACCACCCTTCAGCAGCAGCACCTTCATGGCAGCGAACCCTCGGGGTCGCCGCGTCGCCAGACGGCCACCTCGGCCTGCAGTTGCACGCCGTGCGCCCGCCGCACCGCCTGCCGGATGCGTTCCACCAGTCGCATCACGTCCGCCGCGCGGCCATCCCGATCCACGCAGATGAAGTTGGCGTGCTCCGGGCTCACGCTGGCCGAGCCCTCCCGGGTGCCCTTGAGTCCCGCCTGGTCGATCAACTTGCCGGCACTCACGCGTTCACCGCCGGGCAGCACCGGATTTCGGAACATGCAGCCTGCCGAGCGTTCAGCCAGCGGTTGGGACGCCTTCTTGTAGGCCATCACCTCCTTGAGGCGCTCGCGAAGCATCAATGGCTCGCCACGGCGAAGCCGAAGGTGCACGCGCGTCAGCACGCAGCGAGGCAGTCGTGTGTGTCGGTAGTCGAACCGAATCTCGCGATGATCCATGGTGAGTGGCCGGCCCGTGCCGTCCAGCGCCTCGATCGACGTCACCACACGGCCGATCTCCCCGAAACGTCCCCCGGCGTTCATCCACACCGCGCCCCCGACAGTGGCCGGAATGCCGGCCAGCGTCTCCAGTCCTTCCCATCCCAGCCGAGCCATCTCATGCATGAGCTTGGCCAGGTCGGTCCCGCTGCCGCAGGCCACGTTGGCCGTGTGCTCCTGGGCCTCCACGTGCCACTCCGTGAACGTGGGCTGGTCCAGCAACAGCACCACGCCATCCACGCCCTCGTCGGCCACCAGCAGGTTGGCACCGCTGCCCAGCACGCGCACGGGTACGCCGGCTTGACGGCAGCGGGCCAGGATCGTGGCCGCGGCCGGGATGTCGCGTGGTCGCGCCAGCAGGTCGCAGCAGCCGCCCACACCGAACCAGGTGCGCGGGCCAAGTGGCGCGTTGGGCTCCAGCAGGGCATCGACGTCGGACAGCAGTCCGGCAGGGATCGTCATGGAAACCTCAGCCTGCACGGCCCGCCACCTCGGACGACACGAGCAACCTCGCCACCTTCCACACGTTGCCGGCGCCCATGGTCACGATCACGTCTCCGCCGCGGGCCTCGTGACGGACCATCCGGGCCGCGGCTTCCAGGTCGGCCACGGCGTGCGCCGCGGAGCCGTGGTGGCGAATGCGCTCGGCTAGCGTGGCGCTGCTCACCCGATGTCGCTCGTTCTCGTCGTCCCGCACGAAGTGGATCGGCGGAAGGATCACCATGTCCGCGTCGCCGAAGGCGCGGCCGAACTCCTCCAGCAGCAGGCGGGTGCGGCTGTGCTGGTGCGGCTCGAACACGCAGAGCAGCCGACGTGCGCCGGTCGCCTGGCGAATCGCCCCGAGCGTTACCTGGACTTCGGTGGGGTGGTGTCCGTAGTCGTCAAAGACCCGCACGGCAGGCTCGACGCCTGGCAGGACACCCATGAGGGTCTGCCGCCGATCGAGGCCCGCAAAATCGGAGAGTGCCGCCTCGACCGACTCCCTCTCTGCCCCCAGATGCAGGGCCATGATCCCCGCCGCGACTGCATTCCGGGCGTTGTGCTCGCCCAGCAGGCTTGGCTTCCAGCGAAGCGTCTCATGTGCCCCTCGCAGCACCCGCACCCGACCATCGCTGGCCAGTTCAAGCCGATGGGTGGACTTCGGGTGCACGCCGAAGGTCTCCACCATCGCCTGCACGCCCGAGGTCACGCGCTCGCGATGGGCTCCTTCGTGACCGATCAGCAGGTACCCGCCATCCCGCTCGGCAGGCAGTCTCCGGGCAAAGGTGTGGAACGCCTCCACGACGGCATCCAGCGTGCCGTAGCAATCCAGATGGTCCGCCTCGACGTTGCCGATGATGGCCGCTCGAGGCCGCATCCTCAGGAAGGAACGGTCGAACTCGCACGACTCGGCCACCATCAGTCCGGGCTGGCCGGACCAGGTCCCCTTGGGCGTGGTCTCGGCGCCGGCTCGGGCATTTCCGTCAAGGTCGCCACAGGTCGCACCCGCAAGGAACCAAGGGTCCAGTCCCGCTCGCACCAGGCACCAGGTCAGCAAGCAGGTGGTCGTGCTCTTGCCATGGGTTCCCGCCACCGCCACGCCGGATCGGTCATCCATCACCCGTCCCAGCGCGTCGGCGTAGAGGACCACGCCAATTCCGCGGGCGCGGGCCGCGATCAGCGTGGGATGCTCCGCAGGGATGGCGGCCGTCGCCACCACCGCGTCCACGTCGAACGGAAGCCTGCCGCCCACCCGCGTCACCTCGATGCCCTCGCCGGCCAGACGATCCGTTGCATCGCTGCGGGTGTCGTCCTCTCCACGCACGTGGGCGCCCGAGGAACGCAGGAGCCGCGCCAGGCCGCTCATGCCCGTGCCGCCGATGCCGACCATCCAGATCCTGCAGCCGCGGAGCGAACCCAAGGCTTCCGATGCAGCCGTCATGCGGGAGAGGGTAGGAACCGGGCCGGGCGAGGGAGCGTTGGACACGCCGCTTGCATCGGCCGGGGCCGCGACGCGGCGTGAATGGCTCGGGCGACCAATGGCGGTCCGTACAATCGGCGCATGTCCGACGTGCCGCCGCCTATTCGGGCTCAGGTCCTGCTGGTGGATGACGAGGTGGAGCATGCCCAGACCATGGCGGACGCCCTGCGCAAGCCCGGGCATGTCTGCACCGTGGTGCACTCGCTCAAGCAGGCGGAGCCCGAGTTGCGGGGAGGCAGTTTCGACGTGGTGGTCACCGACCTGGTCATGGACACCCCCACGGCCGGCCTGGAGGTGCTGAAGTTGGCCCGGGAGCACCAGCCGGACGCGGTCACCATCCTGGTCACTGCCCATGGCGACGTGCCGACGGCCAAGGCGGCTCTGCAGGGCGGAGCCTACGACTTCATCGAAAAGCCGCTCGACGTGGTGGTGTTCCGAAACCTGGTCCAGCGCGCGGCCGAGACCGTGCTGTTGCGGCACCAGAACGCCTCGCTTCGCGGACAGGTCGAGGCTGCCTACGGCTTCGAGGGCATCATCGGTGAGAGCAGCGCCATCCGCAAGGTGATCGACACCATCCGGCAGGTGGCGCCCAGCACCATTCCCGTGCTCATCACCGGTGAGAGCGGCACCGGCAAGGAGCTGGTCGCCCAGGCCATCCACCGGCACTCCAAGCGACGGGAGCGTCGATTCGCCACCTTCAATGCCGCGGGACAGAGCGAGAGCCTGCTCGAGGACCAGCTTTTCGGCCATGTGCGCGGCGCATTCACCGGGGCTGACCGCGACCGGGAGGGGGTCTTCGAGTACGCGGACAAGGGCACCCTGTTTCTGGACGAGATCGGGGACATGCCGCTTTCCATGCAGCCGAAGCTGCTCCGCGTGCTCGAGACTGGCGAGGTGATCCGGCTGGGCTCCAACCAGCCCCGCAAGGCCGACGTGCGATTCATCAGTGCCACCAATCAGGACCTGAAGTCGATGGGTGGCCAGGGGCGATTCCGCCAGGACCTGTACTTCCGGCTCAATGGCGTGGAGATTCACCTGCCGCCGCTGCGGGAGCGCCGCGAGGACGTGCCGGCGCTGGTGCGGCACGCGGTGGGTCGCTGGTGCGCGGATCTGGGCCGCTCACGCGTGGAAGTGGGTGACCCGGCCATGATGCGGCTGATCGCCTACGGCTGGCCGGGCAATGTGCGTGAACTGCTCAACGTGGTGCACCGGATGGTGGTCACATGCACGGGCGATCGCATCGAGTTGCGTGACGTGCCCGCTGAGATCCGCGAGAGCCCGGGCGAGCAGGCCGAGGGTGGACTGGGCAGTCTGGCGGGCATCGGTCTCGATCGCCTGGAGAAGGAGGCCATCCGTCAGACGTTGGCCATGACCGCAGGCAACCGGGAGCAGACCGCCGAGCTGCTGGGCATCGGCGAGCGCACGCTCTACCGCAAGCTCAAGGAGTACGGGCTGCGCTGAGGCTGCCCACGCGCCATGCCCTGGATCCTCTGGCGGCACCTGATCGGTGAGCTCCTGAAGGTGGTGCTGCTCACCGCCTCGGTGATCGTGGTGGTGGTGGCGTTCGGCGCCGCGATCAAGCCGCTGGCGGAGAATTCGCTCGGTCCCGGCAGCGTGCTCAAGTACGTGGCGCTCGCCATGGTGCCCATGCTGCAGTTCGCGCTGCCGTTCGCGGGAGGGTTCGCGGCCACGATCGTGCTGCACCGCTTCGCCGCCGACAACGAGCTCGTGGCCATGAGTGCCAGTGGGCTTCGGCACCGCGTGATCATGATCCCCGTGGTGGCGGTGGGCGTGGCGTTGCTGGTGGTCATGCTCTGGCTGGTCGACTCGGTGGTGCCTCGATTCTGGGGTCTCATGCGCGAGACCGTGGCCCAGGACGCCACCGCCGTGTTCGTGGCGGCGGTGGAGCGCGGCGAGGCGCTCGACGCGGGAGACATGGTCATCTACGCCGATTCGGTCGAGGTCCAGGACGCACCGGCCGACTCCGGAGCCGCGCGAAGGCTGGTGCTCACCGGCGTGGCGGCGATCCAGCGAGGCAAGGCGGGCGAGTCAGGGGTCGAGTTCGTGGGCGAGCGGGCGGTGGTCGACGTGCACTTTCGCGATGGTGCCACGGTCATGAAGATGGCGATGAGCAACGGCACCGGCTTCCGCGCCGACGAGGGCACGGTGGCCTTCGTCCCCAGGGCCACGCCGGATGCCGTGGAGCTGGGCCGAGCCGAGGACCGGGACGCGCGGAGCACGCCCACGCGTGAACTCCGCCGCGTGCGGCGGAATCTGGACGCCGAACAGCCGATCCAGGATGTCATGGCGCGAGGCATGCGGTTGCTGGACCGAAGGGAGACGCTGGCCTGCATCGAGCGATCGCTCGACGCGGTGGGCTCCGTCACGCTTCTGGACGAGGTGGGCCGTCGGGTCTATCGCATCGAGGGAGCCCGGATCCTCGGTGAGGCGATCCTGCCACGCACGCCGGGCGGCAGCATTCGCCTCACCGAACTGGACGGCACCCGGGCCGTGCGGCAGGCGGAGTGTTTCAAGGCCAGTCTCCCGTTGTCCGGCGATGGCTCGGGAGGTCTTGTGGATCTGGCGGTGCCCGAAGCCGCGGCCATGGACGTGGCGGGGCCGCGACCGCAGCCCACGCGTTGGCCGCCGCGGCTGCGAGACCTGCGCGTGCTGGAATGCCCGTTACCCGCGCCGGAGGCCCTCGCCTCGCAGGCCATCCTGCAGCGTCTCGACCGACTCGCGGCTCCGGAGGGCGGGCAGGACCGTGCCGCGGCGTCGCTCGCCGAGCAGATCCGCCAGCGGGTCGGCTCGGTGGACCGCGACATGCATTCCAACATCGTGCAGCGGGCTGCGCTGGCCGCCTCCGCACCGCTGGTGCTCCTGCTGGGTGCCGCGCTGGCCGCGTGGCGACGTGACAGCATGCCGTTGACCATCTATCTGCTGGCGTTCCTGCCGGCCATTCTCAACATCGTGCTGGTGGCCGGCGGGCAGCAGGTGATGCGTTCCGGCGAGGTCGTGCTGGGCCTCACGCTCATGTGGACAGGCAATGCGCTGCTGCTGGCGTTGCTGGCCTGGTCCTGGCGGCAGTGGGCGAGGCACTGATGGCGATCATCGACCGCACCGTCGTGGCCCGCTTCCTCTGGAACTTCCTGCTGCTGTTCGGTGCGCTGTACCTCTTCGGCGTGGCGGTGGACGTGGTGGTGTCAGCCTCCCGGTTCCTCGAGGCCGCCGACCAGGCCGTGCGGCAGGATCGGGCGGACTCGCGCGTGGGGGCGTTCGCGCTGGTGCTGCTCGACTTCCACGGTCCGCGCGTCTTCCAGTTCTTTCAGTTCATGGTGGGCATGGTGTGCGTGGGTGCCATGGGTTTCACCTTCTCGCAGATGCACCGCACGCGCGAGCTCACCGCTCTCATGGCCGCGGGCGTGAACCTGCGACGGCCCGCCATGGTGCTGCTGCTCGCGGCCCTGGGCCTGAATCTCCTGCAGCTGGCCAATCAGGAGTGGATCCTTCCGCGCCTGGCCCCGCGGCTGGTGCGAGGCCACTCGGACCTGATCCAGAACCGCGGCACCGACTTTGCCGTGCCGCTCACCCGAGACGGCTCGGGCCTGCTGCTGCAGGCCGCCTCCTTCGATCCGCCGTCGGGCGTCCTCAAGGGCGTGGTCGCCATCGAGCGCGACGACCGTCTCCAGGTGCGACGCCGCGTGGCGGCCCCGGAGGCCCGATGGGATGCCACGCGCAATGCCTGGCTTCTCACCGACGGCGTGGCGATGGACCTTCCCGAGCGCCCCGCGGCCTCGGGCGAGTTCACGGCGGTCGAGCGACCCGCGGATGCGCTCGTCACCACCCTTGGGCCCGAGGCGCTGTTGACTCGCCAGTTCCGGCTCTATGGCCAGATGCTCTCCACGCCGCAGCTCGCGGCACTGATGGAGGGCGGCGGTTCCGATCGCTCGCTGGGCACGCGTCTGATCGCCTCCCGCATCTTCAGTCCGCTGGTCAACGTGCTGGTACTGGCGGCGGCGGTGCCGTTCTTCCTGCTTCGCGAGCCGCGAAACCTGCTGCAGCAGAGCCTGCGGGCCGCGGCATTCGCGGTACCGGCCAGCATCACGGCCCTCACCCTCACCACGGTGCCCATCTCGGGGCTTCCGCCCGCCGTGGCGGCGGCGATTCCGGCGGCATGCCTGCTGCCAGTGGCGGCGTACCGACTCAGCGCCCTTCGCTCCTGACACGGCTCCAGGCGTCGCGCAGCGCCGGATCCGTGATCATCACATCGCGCTGCGCCTGCCTGAGCCCGGTCACCAACGTCTCCATGAGCACGCGTTCCTGGCCGCGCCGCACCTCGCGTTCGGCGGCGGCGCGTGACGCGGCCGGGTCGACCGGGGAGGCTGCGAGCTCCTCCTCGAGCTGGATCAGCACGTAGCCGCCCTCCACCAGCACCGGGGGACTCACCTGATCCTCCTCCAGATCCCACAGGGCCTGACGGAAGGACGAGGGCCACGACGGATCCAGCCGGCTGACCGGGTTCACCAGGCCTCCGCGCGCCGCCGACGCGTCGGTGCTCCGGGCGGCGGCCACCTCGCCGAAGGACGCGCCGGCATCCAGTTCTGCGCGGGCCTCGGCGCAGGCCTTCAGGTCCGGAAGCGCGATCACGCGACAGCGGCGGCGGGGGCCGTGGGCAGCATCCATGGCGGCGGCGATGGCTTCGGACGTCACCTGCACGTCCGGCTGTACCAGCTGTCGAAGCCCGGCGTTGCGACGCAGCAGTGCTTGCCAACGCAAGGCGCCCAGGCCCTGTACCGCGCGCAGTTCGCGCAGGAGCCGCTCGGCACGATCCGGCTCAGGGCTGAGCGCCTCCAGGATGCGGGCTCGCTCCTGGTCCACCGCGGCCTGGTCCAGTTGCAGCCGTTGCTCCGACAGAAGGCGGTCGACCTGCCGATCCAGCAGCGCCTCCTCGAGCACCACCGCGCCGGCGCGTTCCGCCAGCATCGGTCGCAGTTCCCGCCACTCGATCACCTCGCCGCGCCACACCACCGGCGGCCGCTCCGCCGGTGCGATCGCGGCCGGGGCGCGTTCCGGCACCGGTGTGGCCGGCGACTCGGGTCGCTCGGACACGGTTCCACAGGAGGCGACCAGAAGAAGCGGCGCGGCGATCGATCGCATGGCGCTCAGTATGACGGACTCGGCCGCCTGCGGCCTCTCCGCTCGGGCCACGTGGGCCGAAGTCCCTCGCGGAGCGAGTAGAGCATGCGGCCACCGGTCAATGGCCTGGCCTCGCGTCCCCGAAGCAGTTCCAGGACCGCATCGGCGCGGATCGAAGGATCCAGCCATCCGCTTCGCTCCCAGCGGCGCAGCATCGGCTCGTCCAGCACCAGCAGGTCGTAGCGCATTTGCAGCCAGCCCACCGGATCCGTCGAGGCCATGGCATCCTGGAGCGGGTTCCTGTCCCACACCGTGCTCCAGTCCACGCGCTGCCGCGGTGACACCCAGAACGGCGTGCTCCAACCCACGCTCAGTGTCCGTTGCCCCGGATAGATGAAGGCCAGGCTGGCCTCGACGGTGGGGGCGTCGCGCACGCGGCGCACGGCCTCTTCATCCGATCCTGACAGGATGGCCCAGTCCAGTTCGCCACTGGGCGCGTCGAGGCGGCCACTCAGCGCCAGCAGTCCACGCGACTCGGAGGTGAGCGTCCATGTGGGCAGCAGGCACCACGCCACGCAGGCCAGTGCCATGGGCCGCTTCCACACCGGATGGCCGCTCGCCATGCGGTCCGCGACCAGGCCGGTCGCCGCGGCCAGCGGAGCCAGCGTCACGAGCAGGAATCTCGACTGCAGATGGGTCAGCGTCATCCAGGCCAGCAGGCTCGCCAGCACCATGCCGAGCAACGGCAGTCCAGGTCGGCGGCGTTCGACGTCCCGCAGCAGCCACATCGAGGCCGCCAGCCCGGTCCACGGCAACGGTCCCCACAGCCATCGCCAGGGTTCGTCCGGCACCGGAGCCGGTCCAACCCCAAACACCAACCACTGCCGCCACACCGCCATGGGTCGTTCCAACCATCCCGTGGTGGCCCGATGAGCCTCGCTCCAGCGTGCAAGTTGCTCGCTCGTCCACCAGCCCTTGCCCGCCATCCACAGCGGAAAGAGCGGCTCGCCGGTGAACCATGCGTTGCGCAGCAGCCACGGTGCCAGTCCCGCCGCCAGCAGGGCCGCCGCGGCGCTCAGCCATCGGGCATCCAGCCACCTTCGATCCTGCCACGCGGCGCACAGCAGCACGCCAGGCACGCCAAGCACCGCTGAGCTTGCCTTGGCGCCCACCATCATGGCCAGTCCCATGCCCGCCAGAACGCCTCCACGCCAGCGTCCGGCGTGCGTGCATCCGTGCATCGCCAACGCCATGCCCAGCACCACGCCACCCTCGCTGTAGGGCAGGCTCCCGGTGACAAGCACCCAGGGCGTGCCCAGCATGGCCACCACCGTGACCGTGCGACCCCATGCTCCTCCGCCCACGGCCCGGACCCACTCGGCCAAGACGCCGGCCGCGATCAGCATCGTCGTCGCATGCAGAATCTGGGAGGACACTGCGGCCTCGCGAGGGTCCTGACGCATCGCCATCAGATGCATGAAACCCCCCTCCATCAGGTTCGGCATCCCGGAGTACGCCACGTGCCGCAGTGGTCGGATCGAGCCCGACGCCAGCCACTCTCGCGGCAGCTGCAAGTGGTACGAGAGTGCGTCGTACCCGCCGAACTCCGTGCTCCACAGAAAGCCCGGCGGCACCAGGCACGCGGCCAGCAGCGTGCCGCATGCAACGCCCAGCGGCACCGCCGACCAGGGCGACAGTCGGGGCTGCTCCCCACGAGCGCCCCGGCGAGCCAGCAGCCACCAGCCGGGAGCCAGCAGTGCAAGCGTCGGCACCAGGCCTGCAGCGAACAGGCCCGCGGTGCCGGCCCACTGGTCGAGCGAGAGCAGGGCGAACATCCCGACGCCCCATCGCACGAAGGGGTCGGGCAGGCGCATCAGCGTTCCAAGGCCGTTGCCCAATCCGGCGGCACTGGCCAGCCACAGCAGGACTCCAGGCAGCGATCCGAGCAGGGCCAATCCCATGCCGGGCAGAGCCTCCATGCCTCCGTCCACGGCTGTGAGCGCACAGGCCCAGGCGATTGCCGCGCCGGCGGCGAGAAGCCATGCGCGTGATCGAGGTCGGGTGATGACTTGAATTTTCATCGCCGGGCCGAGTGGCACTCCGGCAGTGTGACCGAAATCCGTGGTGGCCGCCCGGTTCGCTCATGCCTCGACCCCTGCCGAGCCGATGGGTTGCCGGCAGCCACGGACGGCTGCGGCCGACCCCTCTTCCGTGGGGCCGGCGACCCAGGTGACAGGAGGTGCCATGCTGGTCCAGACCACGCGTTTCGGAAGCGTCGAAGTCGATGAGACACGCCTGCTGGAGTTTCCGGCAGGACTGCTCGGCTTCTCGCGATCGCGCCGCTTCGCCTTGCTGCAGCCGGATGACCGTGGCGTGTTCTTCTGGCTGCAGAGCGTGGAGAGCGCCGACGTGGCCTTCGTGGTCACGGACCCCTGCCTGTGGGACCGCGACTACGCGGTCACGCTGCGGCGCGAGCAGGCTGCCGAGCTCGGGCTGGACGAGGCCATGGCACCGCAGCTGCTGGTCATCGTGAACCGCCGCGACCACGGCATCACCGCCAACATGCAGGGCCCGCTCGTCATCCATCCCATCCGCCGTGTCGGCATGCAGGTGGTGCTGGCGGACCGCCGCTGGACCACGCGACACGAGTTGGTGTCGGTCACGCCTGCAGCCAGGGTGGCCACGGCCTGAACCATGCTGGTCCTCTCCAGACAACGTGACGAGCGCATCGTGATCGGCGACGAGGTCGAGGTGGTGGTGGTCGACATCCGCGGCGACAAGGTGCGTCTGGGCATCGTGGCGCCCAACACCGTGTCGGTGCATCGCAAGGAGATCTACGAGGCCATTCGCCGCGAGAATCAGGACGCGGCGGGTCTGCACGGCGATCTTCCCCGCATCGCGGCATCGGCGTCAGGTTCCGAGACGGCTCGGCGGCTGGCGCAGCGGCGTCTCGACGGGCACGAGGGCGTGCGTCGCGAGATCGCCTGATCATCCGGTCCTGAACCGGGTAGTGGGGGGACGTCTCAGGCGGCCTTCGCGAGGCGACCCTTGGCCGTCTCCACGAGCGCGTCGAAAGTGGCAGGATCCTGGATCGCCAGTTCGCTGAGCATCTTCCGGTTCAGCAGCACACCGGCCCGGGAGAGGCCTCCGATGAGCAGGCTGTAGCGGAAGTCCCGCATGCGACACGCCGCCGTCAGGCGGGCGATCCACAGGGAACGCATGTCACGACGCCGCAGGCGGCGGTGACGCCACGCGTTGCGGCCGGCCCGAAGCAGGGCCACCTTGGCCTGCTGCTTGTGGCGACTCTTGGTTCCGTAGTAGCCGCGAGCCTCGCGAAGAACGCGTCGGCGGCTCTGGGTTCGTGCGGCTCCCTTGCGTGCGCGTGCCATGGTGGCCTCCTGGGGGTTCGGTCAGCCGGCGAGAAGGCTGCGATGCAGCACCTTGCCGAGGGTACGGGCTTCGGACGTGGAAAGGATCCGGGCCTTGCGGAAGCTCTGCACCGCGGTGCCGGTCTTGTTGCTCTTCAGGTGCCGCGAATTGGGCGGGTGAAAACGCACCTTGCCTGAGGCTGTGACCTTGATCCGCTTGAGCAGTCCCTTGTGACTCTTGGGCTTGGGCATGGCGTGGACGTCCTGAAAAGGGCGAGCCCAACAGTGTACTGGGAGCCCCCGAAGGGTCAAGTTGCCCCTTCACTGGGCCAGAAATGCGTCCGGACCTGCTGTCGGCTGCACCAGGCGGGGCAGCAGGTCCGGTTCCGGCACGGCCGCGGGCAGGAAGATGTTGTCCGACCCCACCATGGGCTCCGGTGCCCAGAGGATCCGTCCGTCCCCGAAGAGCACGTTCTGTCCGGATTGGTCGTGATTCCAACTGGCTCGGGCGGCACCGGGGGGACGCCGCCGGATCCGGATCTCGATGATCGGGTTGGCGTCGGACACCAGGGCGCCCTGGCCAACCAGTTGCAGGCGGAACCCCCGATCCACCGAAGGCATCCGATAGGCCATCTGCCGGTGGTGGTCCGACGCGCAGCCGGGGCAGCACAGGTGCCGGTCCACACCGTAGCCGGCAGCCACCATCGCGTGCAGGTTGGCTCCGTGGGAGTAGGTGTGCCAGTCGTGCGACGCTGGCCGCGGCGCCATCAGCGAGGAGAGCCCCGCGGTCATGGGCAGCTGGTCGCGGTGATCCATCGCGTACCCGTGCAGCGCCGAGCTGACGGACCTCATGTTGTTGGCACATGCCCCCTGAATGGAACGCGCCCGCATCTGCACCAGGAAGGGCCACAGGAGTCCCGCAAGCAGCAAGGTGGCGGCGACCAGGCCGCCCAGGTCCGCCCAGCGGTGTCGTCCGAGCGGGGCGCGTTCGGTGCGCATCCGCGCCTGCTGCTGGCGTTCATGCTGCGCGATGCGGGCCAGCGTGGCGTCGGTCAGGGAAGCATCGCTCGCCTCGACTGGATATCGATCCAGCTCGCGCATGAGTTCCAACACCCGGCGTTCATCGTGGGCCTCGGGCGTGTCGGCCAGATCCGGCGTCCACGCCCGGGCCATGAGTCGGTCCACAGCCTCCGCGTCACGCGCGTCGAGGTCGCGGCCAGGGACTGGTTCGATCTCGCCGCTCATGCAGCGGGATTCTCCGTGTCGCGTCGTCCGCGTCGCCACCGCTCGCCAAACGCGGCCACCGCCGCATGCAGACGGCTCTTCACGGTGCCGAGCGGGATCTGGAGCTGGTCGGCGATCTGCTGATAATTCATCCGCTGGAAGTAGGCCAGCACCAGGATCTCCCGGTGCATGGCGGAAAGACCGTCCACCGCCGCCTTCACCAGTTCGGCTTCCTCGCGCATGGACACGGGCCGGCCCGGCTGCGCGGTTTCGGCCGCCATCAGGTCGATCAACTCCGCGTCGCCGTCCTGGCCCACCGGAGTTTGCAGGCTCACGCCACGCCGCTTGCGGTCACGTCGATACCAGTCACGGGCCTTGTTGGCCGCGATGGTGTAGAGCCAGGGACGGAAGACGCGACTGAAGTCGAACGTTCCTCCCGCCAGGTGAATCTGCAGGAACGTCTCCTGAAACACATCCTCGGCTGCGGCTCGGGAGCCCAGGAACCGCTGCAGAAAACCCATCAACTCGCCGCGATACCGCTCCACCAGCAACGGAAAGGCGTGCGGGTGCCCATCCAGGTGGGCGGCCAGCAGATCCTCGTCGCGGGAGTCCGTTCCCACCGCTTCCACGGGACCAATCCTAGAAGAGGCGGCCACCCGACCGGCTGCGGAGCGGATCCAGGCGATCGGGGAGAGATGTCCGGCCAAGGAGCCCATCGGGGATTGCTACGATCCCGGACTTGGGCGGGTTTGATCGGCTCGCCAAAAACAGGGAGATCCTTCGAACATGGGTGTGCCCATAAGCCAGATGTGGACCGTCGCCACCTACGTGCTGCGCCAGAAACTGGCCGGCCGGCGGCAATACCCGCTCGTCCTGATGCTGGAACCGCTGTTCCGCTGCAACCTCGCGTGCGCCGGCTGCGGCAAGATCCAGTACCCGCCCCACGTGCTGAAGCGGCAGCTGACCCCCGAGGCGTGCTTCGCGGCGGTGGACGAGTGCGGGGCGCCCATGGTCAGCATTCCGGGTGGGGAGCCTCTGCTCCATCCGCAGATCGACGAGATCGTGCGGGGACTGGTGGCCCGGCGCAAGTACATCTACCTCTGCACGAACGCGCTGCTGCTCAAGCAGCGGCTCGAGGAGGGGCTCTTCAAGCCGAGCAAGTACCTGACCTTCAGCGTGCACATGGACGGCCAGGAGGAGAACCACGACTTTGCGGTCTGTCGCGAGGGCACCTATCGCAAGGCGGTGGAGGGCATCCGTCTGGCCGTGCAGATGGGCTTCCGGGTGACCACCAACACCACGCTCTTCAAGGGCGCGGATCCCAACTCCGTGCGGACCTTCTTCGACGAGATGATGGCACTCGGCGTGGAGGGCATGATGATCAGTCCCGGGTACGCCTACGAGAAGGCGCCCGACCAGACCGGGTTCCTGCAGCGGCAGGGCACGCACGAGCTGTTCGAGATGATCCTGTCCAACCGCAAGGGAAGCTGGCGATTCAATCAGAGCCCACTGTTCCTGGAGTACCTCATGGGCCAGCGCGAGTACGACTGCACCCCGTGGGGCATGCCGTGCTACAACGTCTTCGGCTGGCAGAAGCCCTGCTACCTGCTTCAGGAGGGTTACGCCGATTCCTACCGCGAGCTTCTCGACGAGGTCGACTGGTCGAAGTACGGACACGCCAGCGGCAACGCCAAGTGTGCCAATTGCATGGTGCACTCCGGCTACGAGGCCACGGCCGTGGACCACACGTTCAGCGGCTTCAACGGCATCTGGGCCAACCTGAAGGCCCTCGTGTTCAGCCGGTACGCCAACCCCTCGGCCGCGCGTCGGCTTGATGCGGAACGGGGCAGGCCGCACGGGCCGCTGGCACACCTGGTGCAATTGGGCCTTGCCACGGACCTCGAGAAGACGGCGGCGTGAACAACCTGTCCGATCCTCCCGGGTCGCCCGCACCATGGGCGATGCTGCCGCCATGCCATTCGATCGAGGGACCGTCTCGTACCGCCGATTCGCGCTGGAAGGCTGGAGCACGCCGCCTTCGGAGGCGTTGCTGGAGAGCCTGAAGGCCGCCGCACGGGTCGACGAGGGCGAAGGACCGGGAGCCGGCTGGACGGCGGGCGAGCACCTGTTCGATGCCGACTTCTCTCCCCACCGGAACCTCTTTGGCGTCGACCTGCTGGCTGCGGCGCGTCTGGACAGCGACCGTGTGCCATCGGAGGTGAAGCGTGCCTACCTGCTGAGCGCCATGGCGGAGGAGATGGCCGCGGCGGATGCCGATCGAACCTCCCGCAAGCGGGCACGCGACACGGCCATGCGTCGATGCGATGCCGAGGTGGCCGAGGGACGATGGCGTCGCCGCAAGCTGGTGCCGGTGCTGGC
>JBJOGW010000059.1:0-36778 GCA_046048055.1 Planctomycetota bacterium | reverse complement strand
ACGCCCGGCGGCGCGTTCTTCAGCCACTGGCCGCATCTCTCGTGGATTGCAGCCCCGTGGAATGGCTACCGGCTGGTCACCGACCTGGCGGACATCGAGGGAAGCCTGCGACAGGGTGGCCTGGGTGACAACACCGACGGGTTCGGCAGCCCCTACGAGCAGTGGCTTCCGGACGTCACCCCCAACGCCATCCCCGTCACCGCGGGCGAGCCGACCGACGAGGACGATGGATGGGTCACCGAATTCACCCGTCGCCGCGATCTCTGGTTCACGCGTGATGGCTACCGGCAGACCATCGGCAACGTGGTCACCAACCGGGCCCGCGCCAAGGCCGACACGCTGCCCAACTTCATCAAGATGGACGATCCGCTTGGCATCGGCCGGGCGGATGATCCGGACGCCGAACCGGTTCCGCCGAGCGACGAGTACGTGGAGGGCACGCCACGCAACATCGTGGCACGCACCTTTGCCGACGCCGACGGCGATGGCTGGACCGACAGCTTCTGGTTCCTGGCCCCGGTGGGCAAGGAACGCAACGTGCGAACGGTGGTTGGCGTCAGCGTGATCGACAACGCGAGCATGCTCGACCTGAACGTGGCCACCAGGTTCGATCGCCGCACCACCGTGGGTTTCACGCCTTCGGACCTGGCCGTGGTCACGGCGCAGCCGGAACTGGCCATCACCAGCGCGCCAAGCCTGAACTTTGCCCGCACCGACACGCGAGCGGGGCTCTTTGACAACGAACGCAACTTCTCCTTCGGCACGGTGGACCCTCGCGACCCCGGCGCCGGCGGCAACCCAGCGGCCTTCCGCACGCCGCTCACCTCGCGCACGGGCTTCGGCATGGCCTTCGATCCCTACCGGTTCGCCGGTCGCCCGACGCCTCAGGATCCCCGCGCCGCCCCCGTGCACGACGAGGGCTCGCCAAGCATGCTGCAGTCGCTGGGCGTGCGGATGACCGATCCTCGAAGCACCGAGCCTGACCCCGAATCCCGGACATTCTGGTCACCGTACTTTCACGGCGCGCCCGGCGTCTCGCTGAACATGGGTCCATGGCTGGGCTACCAGCTCGGCGATGAGGGCGGGCCGCAGGTGGACGTGTTCGGCCCCGGTGGCCCGGTGCGCCAGCAGCAGAGCGATCCGCTCGTGCTGGTGAACGGCTCGTGGGAGCCGTACTTCCGCTATCTGTGGGGCGACACGGCCCGGGACAACATCAACGGGCCATTCATGCGACCCGAAGAACGATCGCGGTGGTTCAACACGGCCTTGGCCGGTGAGATGCGCGTGTTCGCCCCCTTTGCCTTCGGGGTGGGCAGCACGGCGCAGACCGTGGAGGCCATCGAGGTGTATCCGCAGGCGGTCAGCGGCGTGTCCCGGGACATCAGCGGGCGTCGCCTGCCCATCCGGCCCTTCGATTCGGCCGACGAGATGGAACTGCGGGCCTTCTTCGGGAGCAACGACAGCACCAACATGAGCCGGCTGGAGAAGGCGCTCAACAGCGACGACATGGTGCGCGACAAGGACTTCGAGATCCTGGACACCATCCTGCGGTCGAGCGTGCTGCGATCCGAGACCGGGGCGGGCGGGGCGCAGTTGACCAACGCCCAGCTGGTCAAGGACATGCGGCGCAAGGTCACCGCCATCAGCGGCCAGCGCAACGAACTCATGCCGCCGTGGCTGTGGACGGGAAGGCCGTACCTGCGGTTCGACCAGTTCGATCCGCTCGTCACCTTTCAGAACGCGGCGCTCTGGATCGGGCTTCATCCGGAGACTCCCGGTCCCCGCGACGAGAACAACGACGGGCGAATCGACGGCGACGAACTCAAGTGGGGGGTCTTCGACCTGCGTCGCGTGAGCCGAGGGTCCGACCCGTACCCCGACGGCAACGGCATCGAGATGGATCCGCCCGAGATGGATTACCGCGACTGGAAGCGGGGCACGGCACTGTTCGAGTACATGAATCGCAAACTGGACCTGCGGCAGCCGCTGCTGGTTCAACTGTTCCAGGGACCGGTGAATGCGCTGAGCGAGCAACGCAACGCCGAGGGCCTGCCGCTGTTCAAGCACGCCTACTCGGCGCCAGAGGAGCGGCGCGCGCAGATCGAGTTCGCACGCGAGGTCCGGCAACGATTGCGCCCGGCCCTGCGTACCCATTCGCCCCAGCGCAATCCGCTCGACTGGACCGATTCGATCAGCGGCAACGACCCCGAGGCATTGCCCGACGTGGAGCGGCTCGGACCGCTCTCCACCGTGCTCGCCGACGGCTCGAACCCGGCCGTGCGGTATGCCAGTTACACGGACCGATTCGTCGACCAGCTTCGCATGGGCCTGGATGCCCGCGTGGCCGAGTCGGCGGATCCCGCCATCGCGACGGCCGCCAACCAGCCCACCGTGGCCCTGGCGGGCGACCAGTTCCCGTGGCGGAGCGCCTGGAGCACCGAGGCGTTGACCGCGAGCCTGGCGGCAAACATCGCCACCTGGCGGTCGCGGCCAACCATGATCCGTGAGACGTCGCGACTCTTCCCGAACCGCGACCTTGGATTCCGCCCGACCTGGCAGCCGATCCTGCCCAACTTGATTCCGGCCGCGGATCCGGCACGGAACAATCCGCTGCTCTTCGCATGGTGGAGCCTGGACTATGGAGACCGCACCACGGGTACGGGTCGTGAGCGCGAGGTTGCCCCGGCGCAGACCATCCGGGCCGTCGATCCGTCCAGGCCGGGGCAATCGATCCCCAATTGGGACTATCCCAACGAGGCGTTCGAGCAGCCAGGCGAGGAGACCGCCGATCTGGTGTTTCCGGGAAACGAGAAGCATCCCTTCCTGACCGAGTGCTTCTTCGGATGGGTCTATCCCGCCACCACCACGGCAGTCTCGGGGCAGATCGAGCCTGCCGTGGTTCGGTTGAGCGAGTGCCCCGATGATCCCGACTTCAAGGACCACCAGTTTGTCGCCATCGTGAACGGCCGGGTGGGCACCAACGCGGACGTGATCAAGGCCAACGCCGCGAATCCCGCCGGTCCGGACGCCGTGGACGAGGATCGGGACGAGCTGAACGAGATCCGCACGCCCATCCTTGTGGTGCAGGTGGCCAACCCCTGGAACGAACCCATTCGCCTGGGCGATTTCCGGCTCAGCCTGTTCGGCCAGCGCTACGACTTTCCCGACTACGAGATCGACGCCAACGGCGCCGTGGTGCTCGACGCCGATGGCCGCCCCGTGCCGCTCATGCTCAATCCTGGCTCCGAGACGGCTCCCGCCACGGCCACCGTGTACCTGATCGCCAACGTGCTGGGCAACCCCACCGACGATCCGGCGGGAACCGGCGTGACGGCCGCAGCCCAGGGTGACCTGCCCAAGGTGGCCCAGTGGGATCCGTGGTTCCGGAGACGGTGGCTCGACTACCTCGACCTCTACGAGTTCCAGGACGGCCAGTCGATCGGCCGTGACGTGGACGGCACCCAGGCCGCTGGGGCCTGGCTGGATCCCCAGCCCAAGGCCACCAGTCCCAACGCCTGGCCGCTGTACAGCTTCAACGACGGCTCAGGCCCGCTGCGGCAGAGCAAGCTGCTCAACGCCATGGCCAGCGAGGGTGATCCGGACAAGGGCCGCATCACCGATCTTCGCGCCTTCCGTGACGCCCTGACGCCGGACAACCTCAAGCGTGGCATCGTGCTGCAGCGCGTGCTGCGGGATCCCAGCGCGGTGACCGCCGCCCAGGCGTTGCTGCGGAAGAACCTTGCCCAGTGGGATGCCACGGATCGTCGCTGGGAACTGGTCAACGCGCAGGACACGGCTGGACTGGCCCTGGAGGTGGATCGCTTCGACGCTGATCCGGGCTTCGATCACTTCAGTGCCAAGGTCGCGGCGATACCCGCGGGCGGGTCCGAGGAGATGTTCAAGGACCCTGCGGCCAACTTCGACACGAACCTGGTGACCGGTGGTCGATTCTGGAGCGCGTGCGCCCGCATCACGCTGCCACCAGCCGAGGATCTGAGCCCGTTTGACGGCACCACCGCACGCGACCTGGCCACCCTGGTGGGCAGTCCGCTCGAGGCGCCAGGGGGATCACCGCTCAGCTTCGAGGAACCACGTGGCGTTCGTGGCGCCTTCCCGCCGCCCACCGCGAGCGTGCTGGTGCGCCCGGCATCGGATCCCTTCGAGTGCTCACGCATCGATCCGAACACGGGGGATCTCATCGGCGACAGCGCCCAGGCTCCCAAGGGTTTCCCAGGCATCATGCTCGGCGATCGGTCCACCACGCGCGGACGCGATTACTTCACCACCTGGACGCGCGTGGCCCGCCACTGGAGCCGCCTGCATGAGGTGCGATTGGGAACGCTGCGTGGTCTCGCCGGATCCGCCGCGGTGCAGCACCCCACACCGCTGCCTGCCGGAGCGGCTGCCAACCTGCCGGTCTGGACCTGGACGCGGCAGGCCGTGGACGGATCATTCCTGCCGGTGGGCAGTGGCACGGGCTACACGCCGCGAGATCGCTTCGCGCCGCGTTTCGTCTTTGCAAATCGCACGGAGCCAGACCAGACCATCAACCCGCTGCTCCCGCCGCGCGTCGAACTGGTCGACTTTCGCATGAATCCGGCTCTGGCCCCGGCGGATCCATCCCAGGCCGCCCAGGAAGGCACGGCCGTGCAGGAGCAGGCGCTCGGCGACATCTTCCGGCTTGACGCCGGACCCAGCCCCCAGGATCCCGACGACTGGTCGCCGGCGCTCGGAAGCACGGCCTGGATGGAGGACACGGACACGTTCGGCTGGCTCACCTCGCCGGTGTGGGGGCCGCTGCCGGATCTGGTGGGACTTGGAGTGTCCGGCGCGCCCGCCGCCGTGCTGGCTGCGAGCAGCTGGCCGGAACTGATCCTGCGCAAGCCCACCGCCTTCAGTTGCCAGACCGTGATCGATCCACAATCGGGCCGCTACGACGCCGTGAACCGCCTCGGCGTGGCGTACTACGGCGATCCCACCCGGCCCGCCGGCGCGGCGGGCAATCCGGTCAACACGCGATTCGTCATGCCGGGCTGGGCGCAGGCCGAGCCGGCGTGGGCGGTGCTGTCGAATGGCGGCATCTGGCCGACGATCCATCCGGACTTCACCCGCATCTACATGGGCGACAAGGGCGCGCGGCTGGTGGATCACGACGGCAAGCGACTTCCGCTGGTGCTCGCCACGGGGCGCACCGATCCCACGCGCCACGCATGGACCATGCAGGGTGTCTGGAACACGCTGGCCCGATTCCCGCAGGTGGACCGCATGCAGATGCTCCAGAAGGACGATGATTTCGAGCATCTCGGGGAGTTGCTCGACGTGTTCTGCTGGGGGCCGGCATACCGGATTGGCGAGGCCTTCAACCCGTCCGGTGTGCTGATTCCCGCCAAGTTGCGAGCATCCTCGGTGCTCGATGACAACCCTGTCTCCCCGGTGGCAGGTGTGCCCAAGCGGCTGGTCCCGCAGTGCAGGGCCACGTTTGCCGAGATCATGACCGGCCGCGTGCCGGGCTTCCCGGTGGGTGAAGGCGACATGGTCAACCGCCTGCAGGTGGACCCGCCCAATCTGGCGTTCGACGGAGCTCAGGTCTGGCAGTTTTCAGGCAACCCCGCGCTCAGCACACCCTACGCCCCGGCGATTCCATGGGCGGCACGGGTGTTCGACGCGTTCACGATGGATGGTCCGGGCGCTGCCCTGCGGTACGACTGGAGCGACTCGGGTGCTGGCCTTGCCACGCAGGTGTTCCCCACCAGTTCCAACGGAGGCCCGGTCTTCGAGCAGGGGGCGAACGTGCTCGGAGCCACGTGGGATGACATGCGGCAGGACGTGACGACGTACCGGGACACGACCATGGCGATCGACACCCGGGTCTTCCGCCCGGTGGGCTCGCTGATCCCGGTCGGCGCCTACATCCGTCCGGGATCCGCCGTGGTCACGCGGACCTCGCTGGCCCAGTGGGAGTACGACCGAAGTCCGTCGCTGTCGGGCGGCTTCCGCGGCAAGCCGGTCAAGGGCCTGATCAACATCAACACCGCGCCGATCGAGGTGATGCGCGCTCTGCCGCACATGACCCAGATGATCTACGACGACAGTGGCCGCCTCAAGAACGGGGCGGGCTTCACCGTTGGATCGCCCTCTCCTGGTCCCAACATGGTGGCTGGCGATGACCGGTTCGAGCCGGACGCCGTGCCCTCGGCCGGGTTCGTGCGCAACCCCGCGTCGCTGCTCCCGGATTCGATCGAGATCTACCGCAACCGCCTCAACCCCAGCCCGGCGTTGGCAGGCACGGCGGCCAACGCGGCAGCGGGATGGACACCGCTTCCCAGTGATCCGCTGCTGCCGGCCCTGAACCGCCAACCGACCCAGCCCACGTACAACGATCGTGGCGATCCGGTGCCGGCGTTCGGCAGTGCGGCGTCGGCTGCGGCCCTCGGTGCGGACTGGTCCTTCGCACGACCATCCAACAACAACATCGGCTCAGCGCCATCCCGCGTGGCCGATGTGCCGGTCCCGTTCAACCGCGGCATGCGAGCTGCCGCCGGCTTCGGCAGCATCGGCGAACTGGTGGGCATGGCTCGAACCATCGTGCCCAACCCCGACAACCTGGCCACGGTTCCCGCGTTCGTGAACGCACTGGATCCCGGGGCCGGCTTCCCGGATTGGCAGTACAACCAGGGATGGAGCGTTCGCATGGCCGGCAACGATCCGTACCGGGCCTCCTTCCAGCCCGGCGGCAACAACGCGGGACTTGGCCAGGGCTGGTTCGCCGATGACCAGGGTGGCAGGCCCGAGCCGCTCGACGCGCGACTCTCCACCGATCGGCAGGGCGTTCGCCAATTCAACTTTGTTCCGGGTGGATTCGTGGCCGACGCGTGGACCCTGACCCCCGACAACAGCTACGGCGACAGCGAGGAGCAGAACCTGCTCTTCAAGGGGATCAGCAACCTGATCACCACCCGCAGCGACGCGTTCACCGTGTACTTCCGGGTGCGCACGGTCAAGCAGGATCCCACCACCGGCAAATGGAACGGCGTGGACCCTGACAGCATCCTTGAGGATGCCCGCTACGTGATGTGCGTGGATCGCACCAACGTGAACCGCCCCAGCGACGAGCCCCGGATCGTGTTCTTCAGCCGTGTGCAGGACTAGTCCCCGCACGATGCCCGAAACACGGTGGAACGGGCACGCATGAGCGCCCTGCACGATGCGGCCTACCTGCTCGGGCTGACCGTGGCGGCCCCGTGGTGGGTCCCGCGCATGGTCCGGCACGGAAAGCACCGCACCGACTGGCGTGGTCGGCTGGGGCAGGGGGATGGGTTGCGGGCGTCGGGCCCCGGTGGACGGCTTCTGGTGCATGCCGTGAGCGTGGGTGAGGTGAACGCTGCCCGAGGACTCGTGGAGTGCCTTGCCGCCGATGGCGACGTGGTGCTGAGCGCAACCACCGACACCGGGCACGCCCGGGCCCAGGCCATGCTCGGCCAGCGGGTCCGAGTGCTGCGCTATCCCTTCGATGCCGGCTTCGCGGTGGAACGATTCCTGGACCGGGTCAAGCCGACGGCCGTGGCCCTGATGGAACTGGAGGCGTGGCCCAACTTCATCCAGGCCTGCGCGTCCCGGGGAATTCCCGTGGGCGTGATCAACGGACGACTGAGTGCCCGGAGCTTCGCCCGGTATCGACTGGCACGGCCCGTGCTGGGCGGCATGTTCGCCCGGCTGGCCTTCGTGGCGGCGCAGACGCAGGCCTATGCCGATCGCTTCGTGGCCATGGGCACGCCGGCCGATCGAGTGCAGGTGACCGGCACCATGAAGTGGGACACGGCCGAGATCGCCGATGCCGTTCCCGGGTCGGCGGAGCTGGCAGCCGAGTTGGGGGTGGACCCGCAGCGACCCCTGGTGGTGGCGGGGAGCACGGCTCCTGGCGAGGAGGCCCTGCTCCACGCCGCCGTGCCCCCAGGTGTGCAACTGCTGTGCGCACCGCGCAAGCCCGAGTGGTTCGACCAGGCCGCTGCGGCCATGCCCGGGTGCTGTCGCCGCAGCCGGCGCGTCGCGGCACCCGCCGGCTGCGATCGCTTTCTGCTCGACACCATCGGCGAATTGCGACGGGCCTATGCGCTGGCGACGGTGGTGGTGGTGGGCCGCAGTTTCGGCTTGCTGCACGGCAGCGACATGATGGAGCCCGTGGCCCTGGGCAAGGCCACGCTGATCGGTCCCCGCTACGGTGACTTTCAGGACATGGGCGATGATCTGGTGCAGGCGGGGGGGTTGCACGTGACCAGTGCCTTCGAACTGGCCCGCGACCTGACGCAGCTACTGGGCAACGCCGGGCTCCGGCGCGAGATGGCCGAGGCCGGACGCCGCATGATCCGCCAGAGGCAGGGGGCCACCGCCCGGCACGCTTGCCTGCTCCGTGGCATCATGCATCCGGCGGCCCCGCATGCCTGACGCCTTCCGCGAAGACGACTTTCTCGCCTTCATTCGAGCCCACTCCAGCGCCCTCGGGCCGCATGTGCTGGCGGGTCCCGGCGATGACATGGCGGTGATCGAGTTTCACGGCCACGCCCTGTTGCTCGGTGTGGATCAGGTGATCGAGGGGGTGCACTTTGCGCCCGGCACCTCGATGGAGGCCGTCGGACGCAAGTCCGTCACGCGCAACATGAGCGACGTGGCGGCGATGGCCGCGCGCCCCATCGCCACGCTGGCCAGTTGCATGCTTCCGATGGACGTGGATCCGGATGCCGCCCGTCGGCTGCTGGAGTCGGTGCGACGCACGGCCCTGCACTACAACGCGCCGCTGGTGGGAGGTGACACGGCGCTGCACCGTGGACACGGCCCACTCAGCCTGTCCGTGACGGTGCTGGCCGAGCCGATCTCGCCCAGCCGGCCGCCCGTGTTCCGCAGCGGCGGAAGGGCGGGTGATCGCCTGTACGTCACTGGAACGCTTGGCGGCTCGCTCCGGCCCGACGGCACGGGCAAGCACCTGAACTTCGAACCGCGGCTGGACGAGGCCGAGGCGCTCGCCGCCAGCCTGGGAAGCGAACTGCACGCCATGATGGACCTTTCCGACGGCCTGGCTCAGGATGCGGCCCGTCTTGCCGAGGCCAGCGGCCTTCAGGCGGTGATCGACGCGGGATCCCTGCCGTGCACGAACGGCTGCACGTGGCGCGAGGCGATGAGCGATGGCGAGGACTACGAATTGCTGTTTGCGGTGGGCGGAACCCATGCCGTGCCCTCCACCGTGGGACGCGCCCGCACGCACACTCGCGCCGTGGGGGTCCTGCACCCGCTTCCCACGCCCAACGCACCGCGGGTGGTGTGTCGTCTTGAGGACATCGAGGTGGGCGTGGAACGCATGGGGCACTTTCACGACGCGCCCCGACGAGCCGGATCCTGAGCCATGGGCGTGTGCACCATCACCTCGCCAGGTCCCGAAGCCACGGAACGCATCGGTCGCGCCCTGGGCGCTGAACTGCTGCCGGGCATGCAGGTGTTCCTGCACGGCGACCTCGGGGCGGGCAAGACGTGCCTGGTGCGCGGCATCGCCCAGGGGCTCGGCTGCGATCCCGCGCACGTGAGCAGTCCGACGTTCACGCTGATGCAGCGTTACCGGGGCTCGCTGTGCGACCTGGTACATGTCGACGCCTACCGACTTCATGGTTCCAAGGACCTGCGCGAAGCCGGCCTGGACACGCTTGACGACTCGGCGGTGACGGCCGTGGAGTGGCCCGAGCGCGCCCGTGGCATGGAGTCGCCGCACGCCATCCACGTGCACCTGCAGGCCACCGACGCCTGCGAGCGAACCATCACGGTGGAGGATCCACTGGGCACCGTGGCCGAGCGGCTTGCGGCCGCCGTGGCGCCACGACCGTGCCCATCCTGCGGCCGATCCACGAGTCTCTTCGGCGAACTCTGGCCGTTCTGCGGCCAGCGATGTCGGAGCGCGGACCTTGGCCGCTGGCTGAACGGCACCTATCAGATCAGCCGACCCCTTGAGGAGCGGGATCTGGATGAGTCATCCTGATGAACGGAGGATCCACCATGCCTGTCTCACGAACCGTCACCAGGCTCGCCATGCTTGCGGTAGGCATCATCGCCTGCGGCTGCAATCCCACGTGGACGAAGGATGGTCAGCCCAACCAGAATTCCATGCCGCTGCCGCCCGATGCCGCGCCGCCCGCCCAGACCGCTCCGGCGACTGGGTCGCAGCCATCCGGCTGAGCGAACATTGCGGGACGCCGCAACGCCCCTATCCGCCCATAATGGGTGTTCCGTTAAATCACATGGGCGAAGGCAATTCGGCAAGGCTGAACACGGCGACCGCTCAGACAGCCCCAAGTTGCCTGGCCAGGGTGACACGCTCCCCCAGTTCCAGACCGAACGCCTCGTGGACCTGACGCAAGGCCAGCTCGCCGTGCTCCTTGGGGACCAGGCAACTGATGCGGATCTCGCTGGTGGTGATGTTGCGGATGGGGATCCCGGACTGTCCGAGCACCTGGAACATCCGGCTGGCCACGCCCGCGTGGCTCCGCATGCCGGTCCCAACGGCGCTCACCTTGGACAGGCCAACCTCCAGGTCCAGCCGACCCGCCCCCAGGCGATCCAGCACCTCGCCCACGGCCACCTTCACGTCGGGCAGGTCGCCATGATCCACCGTGAAGGCCAGATCCACGCCGCTGGCCTGCTCGGTCTGGATGATGTCATCCACCAGCACGCCCTTGGCGGCGATCGCGGCGAAGACCTGGCCCTGCACGCCCACCGCGCGCGGGAGGCCCTGCAGGTGCACCCGTCCCAGGTCCGGCTTGAGCGCGCATCCGATGACGGCGATCGTTTCCATGTGCGGAGTCTCCCGTTGGATCATGGTCCCTGGCTCGGGACGCTGGCTGTGTCGAACGTGAATGGGAACGCCGTGGCGCTGGCCAAACACCACGGCACGCGTGTGCATCACGCCTGCGCCCACCGAGGACAGCTCGAGCATCTCGTCGTAGGTGATGGTTCCCAGCTTGGGGGCCTCGGGCACCAGGCGAGGGTCCGCGGTGTGCACGCCATCCACGTCGGTGTAGATCTCGCAGCAGCCCCCCGAGTCCTGCACCCGCAGGGCCGCCGCCACGGCCACTGCGGTGGTGTCGCTGCCGCCTCGGCCCAGCGTGGTGATGCACCCCTGCTGGCTCACCCCCTGAAATCCGGTGATCACGGGCACGGAGCCCTGGGCGATCAGCGAGGCAAGCATCTCGGCGTCGATGGATTCCAGCCGCGCGCGTCCATGGCCGGCATCCGTGCGCATGCCGCACTGGAAGGCATTCAGGCTGATGGACGGCACGCCCTGATCCTGGAGGGCCATGGCTGTCAACGCGGCGGTGACGGCCTCGCCGGTGCTCATGAGCGCGTCCAGTTCGCGGCGTGCCGGATCGCGGCTCACCCGGCCGGCCAACTCGATCAGCTCGTCGGTGGCCTGACCCATGGCGCTCACCACCACCGCCACACCGTGCCCATCGGCTCGAGCCTCGGCCGCCCTGCGTGCCGCCCTCCGGATCCGGTCCGGATCGGACACCGAGGTGCCGCCGAACTTCATCACCAGCGTGGTCATCCCTCGTCGCGAGCCATGGCCTCGGCGCGGCTCCGTTCGGAGCGCTCCACGCGGCGTCGATCGGCTTCCTTGAGGAGTTTCTTGCGCATCCGCACGGCGGTGGGCGTGATTTCCACCAGCTCATCCTCCTCGATGTACTCCAGCGCCGCCTCCAGGCTCATGATCCGGGGCTGCTTCAGGACGACCGTGGCATCCTTGCTCGCGGCACGAACGTTGCTGAAGGGCTTGACGCGGACCGAATTCACCACCAGGTCGTTGTCCCGGCTGTTCTCCCCCACCAGCATGCCCTCGTAGCAGACGTCGCCGGGACGCACGAACATCACCGCCCGCTCGCTCAGGGTCTCGAGCGCGTAGGCGGTGGCGGGGCCACCCTCATTGGCGATCATCACGCCGTTGGCGCGCGGCTTCACGGCGTTGGGAGACACCGGCCGCCATGCCGCAAAGGCATGGTGCATCACGGCTTCGCCGCCCGTGGCGTTGAGCAGCCGCGTGCGCAGGCCGATCAGGCCCCGGGCGGGGATGTCCGCCTCGATGTGCATGCGACCGCCGCGAGGATCCACCTTTCCGATCTCGCCGCCACGGGAGCCCAGCAGCTCGAGCGCCGCACCCATGCCGCTGTCGGCCACGTCCAGCGTCAGGCGTTCCCACGGCTCGCACAGCTGGCCATCGACCTCGCGCTCGATCACCTCGGGCTTGCCCACCGTCAGCTCGAATCCCTCGCGACGCATCGTCTCGAGCAGCACACCCAGGTGGAGCAGGCCGCGGCCGCTCACGCGGAACTCGTCGGCGCTGTCGCCGGGCGCCACCTTCAGGGCCACGTTCGACCGCAACTCCCGGTCCAGCCGCTCGCTGATCTGGCGGCTGGTCACGAACTTGCCCTCGCGGCCGCCAAGCGGACCGTCGTTGATCCGGAACACCATGTGCAGCGTCGGCTCGTCGACGCTCACGCGCGGCAGCGGCTGCGGACACTCCGGATCCACCACCGTGTCACCGATCGCCACGTCGGGCAGACCCTCGATCGCGCACAGATCCCCTGCCCGAACCTCGCTCACCTCGGTGCGGCCGAGGCCCGTGAACTGGCTGATCCTGGTGATGCGACCGCGGTCCACGCGACCGTCGTCCCGACAGATCCCCACCGCCATGCCGGGCTTGAGCACGCCGCGGATCACGCGACCGATGCCGATGCGCCCCACGTATCCGGAGTAGTCCAGGTTGGTCACGAGGAACTGGAGTGGTCCGCTCGCATCGTGGATCGGGGCGGGCACGCGGTCCATGATCGCCATGAACAGGTCCTCGACACCGCGACTACGGTCCTGGATGTCCAACGCCGCCCAGCCGTCACGTCCGCTGGCCCAGAGCACCGGAAAGTCGAGCGCGAGTTCATCGGCCCCCAGATCCACAAGCAGGTCGAACACCTCGTTCACCACCTCCTGCGGACGGGCATCCGGACGATCGCACTTGTTCACCACCACGATCGGCTTCAGACCCAGCTGCAGGGCCTTCTGCAGCACGAATCGCGTCTGCGGCATGGGGCCCTCGAGGCTGTCCACCAGCAGCACGCAGCCGTCCGCCATGCGAAGCACCCGCTCCACCTCGCCGCCGAAGTCGGCGTGGCCGGGCGTATCGATGATGTTGATCCGCACCACCTCGCCCGCAAGCGGACCGCTGGGCACGCGCCAGTTCACGGCGCAGTTCTTGGCCAGGATGGTGATGCCACGCTCCCGCTCGAGCGGGTTCGAGTCCATCACGCACTCGGCCACCGCCTCGTTCTGGCGAAAGGTCCCCGCCTGGCGAAGCATGGCATCCACCAGCGTGGTCTTGCCGTGGTCGACGTGGGCGATGATGGCGACGTTTCGAAGTTGCATGGCGAGCCCCGCAGTGTAGCGGGCCCCGGGCCTGATCCCGCAGGCCACGTGCCAGATTCACGCGAGTCCGTAGAGCGGCAGCAGCTTGCCCTCGAGGTGCCGCATCAGCGGATCGGCGGAGAGCGCGGATCCGGTGACCTTGCGGCACAGGGCATCGAGCCGGTGACGGCGGCCATGGGCGTGCACATGACTCCGAAGCCACTGCAGAAGCGGCACGAAATCGCCCCGGGCGAAGCCCTCCTCCAGACCCGGCAGCTCCGCCTTGGCCTTCTCGTAGAGCTGGGCCGCCAGCAGCGTGCCGAGCGTGTACGTGGGAAAGTAGCCGATCGCGCCCATGCTCCAGTGCACGTCCTGCAGGCATCCCCGCCGGTCGTCGGGCACGGTCACGCCAAGGAACTCCTTGTACATGCCGTTCCAGACGCCGGGAAGGTCCGCCACCTTCAGGTCGCCCCGGATGAGCTGTCGCTCCAGCTCGAATCGCACCATCACGTGCATGTTGTACGTGCCCTCGTCGGCCTCAACGCGGATGAGACCCGGCTCGACCACGTTGGCCGCCTCGTAGAGATCCGACACGCCAAAGCGGTCGCAGGCGTCTCCGAAGAACGCCGGCAACTCGCCATGACACCACCGCCAGAAGGCCTGTCCGCGGCCCACCTGGTTCTCCCAGAGGCGGCTCTGGCTCTCATGCACGCTCAGTCCGGCCGCCTCGCCCATGGGAAGGCCGATGCGGGTGGGGTCAAGCCCCTGCTCGTACATGCCGTGTCCAGCCTCGTGCATCGTGCTGCCGAGCGCATCGAGCACGCAGGTTTCCAGGTAGCGGGTGGTCATTCGCACGTCGTTGCAATGACTGCCGCCACAGAACGGGTGGGTGCTGCGGTCCAGCCGGCCACGGCTGAAATCGAATCCGATCCGCTTGGCCACGTAACGGACGAACTTTTCCTGATCGGCGATCGCCAGCGCATGCTCGTTGAAGGCGTTGCTGGGCTTTCGGGGCGCCCCACGCAGCCGGTCCAGCAACCCCTGCAGCCTGGCTCGAAGCGGCGTGAACACGGCCTGCACCTCGGACGCCTTCAGGCCCGGCTCGTAATGGTCCGCCAAGGCGTCCCACGGCTCGCCGCCCGACGCCCACCCCAGGCACTCCGCCTTGCGGCGGTTGAGTTCGACCGTCCGCTCCAGCCACGGCCTGAATCGGGCAAAGTCGCTGTCCTTGCGGGCGGCCGCCCACTCGTGCATCGCCTTGCTCGAAAGTTCGGCCAGTTCGCGAACCAGGCTCTCGGGAAGCCTGGTGGCCTTGTCCCAGTCCCGGCGAAGCTCACGCACATCCACGCGGTCAGCGTGGTCCTCAGGCAACGTGGCGACAGCCTCCTCGGCCGCCGCGATCCGATCACCCATCTCGGCGCTGGTGAAGGCGGCATGGGCCATGCTGGCGAGCGTGGCCTGCTGGGTGGCCCGCCACGCGAGCCCGCCCTCGGGCATCATGGTCTCCTGGTCCCAGCCCAGGATGGAGTTCACGCTCTGAAGCACAGCGATCTTGCAGACGGCCTCCCGAAGGTCCGTGATCGCTTCGGGGGCGGTGGTCGCCGGTGCCGCCAAGGTCACTGAACCCCCCCGGCCTGTCCCGCCGGCTGAAGCTTCAGTTCCTCCTCAAGGTAGGCGACCACCTCGCCACGGGCGGCATCGGAGCGGTTCCTTGCGTGGTCGACCGCGTTCCAGCCCCGCGTGTCGCGGGCGTTCACGTCGCTGCCGGCCTGCTGCAGAGCCTTCAACTTCTCCAGCTTGCCGTTGGCCGCCGCGATCAGCCATGCGGTCATCCCCTGCCGATTGGCCGCCTTCACGTCCGCCTGACGCTCGATCAGCACCCCAAGACTCTCCAGCTTGCCGTTGCGGGCCGCACGCATGATCGCCGTGTCGCCCGTCAGATTGTCGGCAACCGCCATGTCGGCCCCTCGGTCCAGCAGCATGGTCACCGTGCGTGGATCGCCGATGCCTGCCGCCCAGAGCAGTGGGGTCAGGCCGTTCTTGTCCTTCACGTTCACCTCGGCACCGCTGGACAGCAGCAGTTCGACGCACTCGGGGGTGCCCAAGGCCGAGGCCCACATGAGGCTTGTGCCGCCAAGGCGGTCCTGCATGTTGACCAACTCGGACTTTCGGTCGCCGGAGGCATCCAGGATTCGCCTGACCACGTCGGCCTTTCCGCTCTCCGCCGCGATGCAAAGCGGCGTCTTGCCCGCGCGGTCCTTCACCGTCAGATCGGCGCCGCGCTCGATCAGCAGCGTGACCACTTCCAGCTGGCCTTCCTTGGCGGCCCAGTGCATCGCCGTTCGGCCTCCCGCGCTGTCCGGCGCATCGATCCTGGCGCCATCGTCGAGCAGCTTGCCCACCTCGGCCTTGTCCCCCTTTCGGGCGGCCATCACCAGGGCGCTGGCGGTCTTCTCGGCGGGCGAGGGGCCGGCAGGCGGGTTGGGCGAACCCGGCACGTTGGGGCGTCGGATCAGGCACGAGAGCGAGGGTGCCTTGGGATGATCCAGGCTGAACGTGACCTTGATGCTTCGGCCAGTGCTGCGCCACGCGTCCCAGTCCACGTTCACCACATGCTCGGTGCTGGCTTCGGAGCCCGCATTGGGCGTGATCGGGGGAACCACCGCCGTGATCCTGAAGGGCGTGCCATCGACGCTCTTGAGCGTGATGGTTCCCTCGCTGGTCTGGTCATCCGCCGGGGCCTGCAGCACGTCAGGGGTGATCGAGACGTAGGCGGGCACCTGCCCCTGCACGGTCATCATGGCCGGCGCGTAGCCCTCGATCTGGAACGTGACGCGCTTGCTCAGGTTCTGGCCCGGCTTGGGACCGGCCTTCAGGCTGATGTCCACCTCCACGCTGGCGCCCGGGGCGATCGGCTCCTTGGGAACACCGGCCGTGGTGCAGCCACAACTGGTGATGGCCTTCATCACCGTGATGGGCTTGTCCGAGACGTTGGTCAGCTTCACCTTGCCGGTCAGGGTGGTGTCCACCACCATCTCTCCCAGATCCAGCACCTCAGGCTCGATCTTGAGCACCGTCACGTTGGAAACCGGTGCCTGCGAGGGCGGCATGCCCTCGGCCTGCTCGTCCTGCCCCGGGCTCCCCGGGGCGATGGCTCCCTGGATGGGGTTCGCCGTCACGTTACGGCTCTTGCCTGGTGCCACCTGGGCAGCGGTCGCCCGGGGACGCGACTGGTCGGCCTGCATGCACCATGCGGCCGGCACGAGCGAGAGGACAACGATCAGGGCCAGGAATCGACTGTTCATGGTGGGTCCTTGTGGTATCTCGGGGGCGAGTCCGACATTCTACCTCGTTGGGCTGTGCGAGGCCCGCCTTCGGCAGGTTCGTACACTCCGTCGCATGTCCTCCGAAACGCCCCTGCCCGAGCATCTGGACCGCCCCCACATACGGAATTTCCAGCCGTTGGGTGTTCAGCAGGAAGGCAAGCCGCCCATGGTGGCCCTGAGGGATCCATCAGCGCTCTCGCCGCAGACCATGGGCGTTCCGGCTCAGCTGCTTCCGCTGATCCTTCAGTTTCAGGGCCGAGAGACCCTGCAGGAGCTTGAGACGCGCACCAAGGCGCCCATGCAGCTGCTTCGCGAGCTGGTGAGCCGCATGGACGAGGTCGGCCTGCTGTGGGGCCCCCGCTTCGAGGAGATGGAGCGACTCGCCAAGGCCAAGGTGACCGAGAGCGGCCACTTTCCCGCCAGTTGCACGCTGATGCTGGGCGACGAGGCGAAGGCCGGCGAGGCGATCGCCAACCTGCTGGCCGGAGCCGAGGATCCCGAGATCGAGGGCTCGATCATCGGACTGGTGGCACCGCATCTGGACTACGGTCGGGGCGCCAGGAACTATGCCGCGGCCTACCGCGCCCTCTCCCCGGACAAGGCTCCGGACCGCGTGGTGGTGCTGGGCACCAACCATTTCGGGATCGGCGACGGCGTGGTGATGAGCGAATTCGGGTTTGCCACCCCCCTGGGCGTGGCCAAGCCCGACAAGGGCGTGCTGGCGTTCCTCGAGAAGCAGTTGGGATCCAAGCGTCTCTACGCGGACCAGATGGACTTTCTCGGCGAGCACTCGGTGCAGTTGCACCTGCCCTTCGTGCAGCACCTGTGGGGCGAGATTCCGGTGGTGGCCGCGCTGATCCCCAACCCGCTGGCACCGATGGTGGCCGATGACGGGGCCCGGGCCACCACGCCGGAGTTCGTCGAGGCCATGCGAACGGCCCTTGAGGAGCTGGGCGGCAACACCTTCTTCATCAGCAGCGCCGACCTGAGCCATGTCGGACCACAGTTCGGCGACCCGGGCCCGGTGAATGACGACGTGGCAGCCAAGGTCGAGGAACTGGACCGGGAACGCCTGCGCCTGTTCTGTGAACGCGACGCCGCGGCCTTCGAGGCACCGTTCCGAAGCCAGAACAATCCCAGTCGCTGGTGCAGCCTGGGCAACATGTCGGTTGCGCTGAATCTGGCCCGCCCTGGCCTGGTGGAGATGATCGACTACGCCCAGTCTCGCGAAGGGAACAACGCCAGCCTGGTTTCCTCGGCGGCACTGGCCCTGGTCGCCGGCTGATCGCACGCGTGCCGCTCGGCAAGAAAAGAGCCCGCCGGACATGTGCCGCGGCAGGCTCCTCGTGGGGGGCTCGGTGTCCCGGACTGCACGCGGGGTGAGTCAAGGACTTCCTTCTCGATACGGGCCGACGTTCCGAAAGGGTTCCGAATTCGTCAGGAATTCGAAAAACCGGTCGTCTCACCCGGCAGGACGCCGCAAACCGAGCTTGTCCATGACCTTCTGAAGGTCTTCCCAGACCTCGCCCCGCGTCTTGGGCGTGTAGTTGCGGAGCAGGTACGCGGGGTGATAGGTGGGCAGAACGGGAATCGCATCCCCCCGCCCTGCAGGCGGCTGCCACTGGGCCCAGATGCCCCGAAGACGGGTGATGCCCACATCGGTTCCAAGGATCAACTTCGTCGCAGGTCCTCCCAGGGTGACCAGCACCTTGGGCCGGATGATCAGAATCTGCTCGATCAGGTACGGCCCGCAGCCCTGCACCTCATGCTCAAGGGGCGTGCGATTGTCGGGCGGTCGGCTCTTGAGCACGTTGGCGATGTAGACCCGGTCCCGGCTCAGACCCATGGCCCGGATCATCTCCTCGAGCTTGTCGCCGGCACGTCCGACAAAGGGACGACCCGTGCGATCCTCGGTCTCGCCCGGCGCCTCCCCGATGAACATCAGCGATGCCTGTGGATCGCCCTCGCCAAAGACCGTCTGCGTGTGACCCGTGGCGGTGGTGCAATGCGGGCATTCCGCGTCATGACGATGGCGCAGCAGGGCCAATGCGGTTGCGGCATCTTCTGGGTGGGTCGGGAGTGTCGACGAGGCCTGCGGGCCCGAGGCCCGGCTGTCCGACGTCGACGCAGACGCCGTGTCGCCTTCCCGGGCCGATGGCATCGTGGGGCTTTCCCCGTGCTCGCGTCGCGGACGATGGGTGAGGCCCATCGCCCGGTCGGCCAGATCCAGCGATGTCCTGCTTGAGGGCATGGGAGTTCAAGTGGAGGGACGTGCACCGGCCGTGAGCAGGGCGATGCCCGCCACCGCGATCATGGCACCAAGCACGGCCCGTGTCGAGATGCGTTCCCGGTGGAGCAGGCGCGTGACGGGCAGGATCAGAACAGGAACCAGGCCCATGAGCGTGGTGGCCACGCCCAGCGGCACATGCTCGATGGCGACCAGGCTCAGGTACACGCCCCCGACGGGTCCGGCCAGGGTGCCCAGCATGAGTGGACGCCACGCTGCGCCCACGGGCATGGCCGCCTGAACGGGTGATCGGCCACCAAGCCACCACGCAAGCGGAAGGATCACGGCCACGGCCGCGACCATGCGAATGGTGAGCGCACCAAGGGGATCCAGTCCCTCGGCCATGCCGAACTTGGCGGTGAGCATGCCCCCAGCCTGGCAGGCCGCGGCCGCCACGCCCAGCGCCATGCCCCGCACGGAGATGCCGCCTTCGCCACGCGCCGGTCCTCGGGCAACGCTCACCCAGCCCACCCCGGCGGTGGTGACCAGCAGGCCGGCCACCGCCAGTCCGCTCATGGACTCGCCCAGGGCAAGCCACGCCATGACGGCGGCCAGACCCGGCGCCAGCGTCATCAAGAGCGAACCGACACGGGGACCCACAAGCACGTACGCGGTGAACAGGCACTGGTCCCCAATGGCCAGCCCGATCACGCCGCTGGCCGCAAGCCACGCCGCAGCCCCGAAGCCCACGGACAACGGATTGCGCGCCAGCAGCAGTTGCACGACCACGAGCACCGCCGCGGCCCCGATGGTCCGAATCAGGTTCACCCGCGTGGCACCCAACCGGCGACTTGCGGCCGTGAACGCCAGCGTGGAGACCACCCACAGCACCGCCGTGCCGAGTCCGGCCAGCTCGCCGATGGGCAACGATGGCACCGAGGCCTCAGGCCTTGCTGGACCGAGGCTTCTTCACCTCGTTCATCTCGAACATGGACTGCGTGCGCAGCACCATGCCGCAGTCGCTTCGCAGGTGATAGCCCTGAATGTGCACGGCGTTCAGGTAGCGTTGCACGTCGAGCAGCGACAGGTTGGGACGCCCCTGGGCGTCGGTCCACTGGGTGCTGATGCAGTTGCGATCACGGGCGTGCGCCAGCATCTCGCGATAGGTCCCGGTGTACAGGTGCTCGCTGAGCGTCTCGGTCTGCAGCGTGGTGAGGTACTTGAGCGCGTCGCCGAACTTCTCGTCGAACTCACGTTCGCCGGCGCAGGGCATGGTGGCCACCAGCCCCTTCTCGGGAAGGTTCTGGCCGCCCTCAACCACCACCTCGCACACGCACAATTCGCCGAACTGAAACCGGCCTGCGTGGCCGCCCTTGAAGACCCAGCCCTCGAACTCGTACTGCGGGTGCTCCAGCCGCCGCCGACCCTCGATCTGGAAGAACTCCGGGTGCACCGCCTTGCGATAGACGAGCATGGCGTAGGCCTGGAGGCTGGTTGTCTTGGGGGCGCTCATTCGGTCTCCTGCGGGTTGCCCAACGATGGCGTCCTGCCTGCGGAGAAGCCCGCCGGACCCTCCGGCCAAGGCGCCTCCGCTCGTTGAGACCCTGATTCTCCCGATCCAGTCCATGGTTTCAAGCGTTCTCTTCGCATTTTGCCCGATTGGCACGGGATTTTCGCTGACCAAGGCACAGCGGGCCCCTTTCGGAGCCCGCTGGACTGAACGGTGGAAATAAGCCGGATCCTGTACCGGCCCAGGGGGCCGGCGGTGATCATTTCTCTCTGGACCGCCGTTGCCGACGGCCTCGAAGCACGCGACCCGCTCCACGCCCGCGGACCACGGGTGCCGGTTGCCCGGCGGGAGCTGCTTGCGCTTGCACGCGGTGGGGTTTTCCGTGCCCCCGCCGTCGCCGGCGGGGCGGTGCGCTCTTACCGCACCTTTTCACCCTTGCCACGCACCCTTGCGGGCCGTTCGGCGGTTCGTTCTCTGTGGCACTTTCCCGCGCCTTCAGCAAGGCGGGTGGCCATTCGCCATCACCGTGTCCTGTCGTGTCCGGACTTTCCTCGCCCCGGGACAAGCCCGAGGGGCGATCACCTATCCACCAGTCGTCAGTGTAGGAACCTTGTCAGGGCTCCCGACTCAGCCGTGAATGCCCGTGACCTTGACCAGCAGCGTTCGCTGGCGGTGCCCGAGCGTGCGGCGGTATCCCTTGCGCCGGGTGTACTTGGCCAGTCGAAGTTTGGGGCCGGTCTCCTCGCTGAGCAGTTCCGCCGTCACGGTCACGCCGCTCAGGTAGGGCACGCCGATGCGGGCGGGCTGTCCGTCCTTGCCGCCCACGGCAAGCACCTTGTCGAAGGTGATCGTCTTCTCCCCCTCCTTGAGTGGGCGAAGGTCGATCTCGATCTCGTCGTCCTTGCGGACGAGCACCTGGGTTCCGCTGTCCTCGAAGATGGCGTACACGTGATGTCTCCTGTCTGGGGCGAGCCGAGCAGTCTAGCAGGAACCCGGATCGGATGCGATGGCCCCTAGTCCGGCCTTGAGCCGTCTGCCAGCCTCGCGGATCGTGTCGAGATCCTTGCAGAACGCGAAACGCACCAGTCGGCGTTCGGGGGCTTCCGGCAGGTAGAACGGGCTGCACGGGATCGCCGCCACCCCCACCTCCCGGATCAGGCGCTCGCAGACCGCCTCGTCGGTTCCAAGGTCGGAGATGTCGGCCAGGGCGAAGTAGGAACCCTCGGGCACGCATGGCTGCAAGCCGGCGCCACGAAGGGCCCCCAGCATGGCGTCCCGACGCTTGCCGTACGCGCTCCGAAGTTCCTCGAAGTACGCGGGGCCCGCCTCGAGCGCCTCGGCCGCGGCCAGCTCGAAGGGCGTTGCGGAACAGAAGGTGATGAACTGGTGGGCAGCCCGGATACCGGCCGTCAGGTGTGATGGCGCGATGGCCCAGCCGATCTTCCACCCGGTGACCGAGAAGGTCTTGCCCAGGCTGGAGAGCACGATGACGCGATCGGCCATGCCGGGCAGCGCCGCGATCGAGCGGTGTGGCCGCTCGTACCAGATGTGCTCGTACACCTCATCGCTGACCACCAGGCACCCCGCAGCCCTGGCGATGCCCGCGACGGCCTCCTGTTCCGCCGTGTCGAGCACGCGACCCGTGGGGTTGTGCGGCGAGTTGATCAGGATCAGCCGTGTGCGCGGCGTGACGGCGGCCCGCAGGTCCTCGACCGGAAGGCGGAAGTCGGGCGGTTGCAGCCGCACGGAACGCACCACGCCGCCAGCCATCGCCACCGCGGCCGGATAGCTGTCGTAGAACGGCTCCACCAGCACCACCTCGTCGCCCGGATCCACCAGTCCGAGCATCACCGCGACGATGGCCTCGGTGCAACCGCTTGTCACCGTGACCTGGGCCTCGGAATCCACTGGCACGCCCTGGTCACGCTCGAATCGGCGGGCGATCGCCGCATTCAACGCGGGAACCCCATGGGCGCGGGCGTACTGGTTGGCTCCGCCCTGGATGGCGCGCAGGCCGGCCTGCTTGACGAACTCCGGCGCGTCGAAACTGGGGAATCCCTGCCCCAGATTCACGGCCCCATGCGCCGAGGCGAGCCGGCTGATGCGGCTGAAGACGCTCTCGCCGAACCGTGCAAGCCGTGCGGCGGTGCCGCGGTTGTGCGTGGACATCCGTCCATGCTAGCCCGCTGGAGCGTGCATACTTGGGGCGTGCCATCCCGCCCCACGCAAGGCGAATCGATCGAGCGACGAAGGCCCGTGCCCAACGCGTCGGTGACGTGCGAGGTGCTCCACCGTGACGAGCACGTGCTGGCGCTTGCCAAGCCCGCGGGCGTGGTGACGCAGCCTGGCAAGGGCCATGAACGGGACGCCCTGCTCAACGGCGCCTTTGCCGTGGATGGCGAGGCGCTGGGGTCGCTCGGTGCCGACCGGGACTGGGGACTCGTGCATCGACTCGATCGCGACGTCTCGGGCGTGGTGCTGCTGGCACGCACGCCTGCCGCCTACGACGCGCTGCGCGCCGCCTTTGCGGATCGGCTGGTGAACAAGCGGTACCTGGCGATCGTGGGCAAGGCGCCGCCATCGCCCCAGGGATCGTGCTCCCGAGCCGTTCGCGAGGAGATCCGGAATCACGTGAAGGTCGCCACATGCCCGGTTCGCGGCGGCGAGCCCGCCGAGACACGGTGGCGCACGCTGGCCTGCCGCAACGGCCAGTGGCTGCTGGAGGTGGAGCCCGTGACCGGAAGGCTTCACCAGATCCGCGTGCATCTGGCCGCCATGGGCTGCCCCGTGATGGGTGACCGCATGTACCGGGCGGATCAGCCTCCCAACACCAGTCCGCTGCCGCCGGGTCGTGCGGCCGACCCGCTTCTGCTGCATGCCTGGCGCCTCACCTTTCCGCACCCCTCGGGCCACGGACCGATGACCGTCGAGGCGGCAGCCCCCGAGGCGATGCTCGCCATGCTTTCCGCGCTGGCTCGTGGCGCCCCACGCGATCGGTAGTCTGTCCGTGAACGTGCGTGCCGCCTTGCTGATACCGGTTGTCCTGGCCGCCTGCTCCAACATCGAGAGGGCGGATCCCGCGTTGCGGCCCGGAAGCGGCTCCGTGTCCGGAGTCACGCAGATGGACGTGGATCCGATCATGCGGGGCACCGTGGCCTCCGAGGCGGTGCTGCTGGGATTCCAGGACGTGGTGGTGCGCGGCTACGGGCTGGTGGTGGGACTGCAGGGCACGGGAAGCCGCACCATGCCCGCCGAGGTGCGCGCCATGCTGCTGCGGGAACTCGCACGCCGCGAAGTGGCGGATTCCACACGCGGCATGGGCATCTCGCCCGAGCGATTCCTGGATAGTGACGACATCGCCGCGGTGCTGGTGGAGGGGGTGATTCCCGCAGGCGCGACCGCCGGCTCCCGCTTCGATGTGCGCGTCTCGGCCGTTCCGGGCTCCAGCACCACCAGTCTGGAGGGCGGACGCCTGTGGACCTGCGACCTTCGGCCTGGGCCCGCGACGGCCGGAAGCAGGCAGGCCGCGATCCTGGCCGAGGCCAAGGGTGCCGTCGTGATCAATCCCTTCCTCCCCGTGGGCGTGAGCGGTGGCGAGACCGTGGATCGCATGAGCGGTCGCGTGCTCAATGGCGGGCGGGTGATCAAGGACATGCCGCTTCGACTGAGGCTGGCCACGCCGAGCCATGTTCGCGCGGCCACCATCGCCATGGCGATCAACAGCCGCTTCCCGCGCGAGGTCGGACAGCGGGACGACACCGCCCGTGGCAAGAATGGCGAGTACGTGGACATCACGGTGCCGCCGAGTTTTCATGGCAAGTCGAGCGACTTTGCCCAGCTTGTGCGTCATGCCACGCTGGATCTTCAGAATGGCGAGGCCGTCGCCGCTGCCGTGCGTCGCAGCCTGCTGGCCACGCCCGGCGCGGCCGCGGCGGCCAGCTGGAGGTGGCAGGCCATCGGCAAGCGAAGCGTGCCGATGATCCAGGATCTCTACACGTACCCCGAGGAGCAGCCCCGCATGGCGGCGCTGGAGGCGGGCGCCAAGTTGGATGATCCGCTGGCGGTGCCACCCCTGCTGGACATGGCTCGGAACGGCTCGCCCGAACTGCGTCTGGCCGCGATCCGCCTGCTGGGGCGGATGGACATCAATCCCAACATCGACGTGGGACTTCGACCCCTGCTCGATGACACCGACCTGGACGTCCGCCTGACGGCCTACGAGTCGCTGCGCAGGCGGAAGGATCCCATTGTGCTTCGCGCGCGCGGTGGTGACCGATTCGAGCTGAATGTGGTCCCGAGCACGAGTCCCCTGGTGTACATCACGCAGACCGGCGAGCCGCGGATCGCGGTGTTCGGGGACGCCCTGCAATTGAAGCGGCCGCTGAGCCGCTCCCTCTGGGGCGGCCGGATGATCCTGAAGGGCGAACCGGAGGAGTCCGAGGTGCTGGTCTTCTTCCGAGCGAAGCCCGAGGAGCGGGCACGGGTGGAGAAGGCACCGGTCGACGTGCCGGCGTTCATCCAGTTCCTGGCGCAGCCTTCCACACCCAACGTGGGCATGCCCGGCCTGGACCTTCGGTACGGCGAGACGATCGCCGCGCTCTACGAGCTCTCCAGGAGCGGCGACCTCGGTGCCGACCTTCGAGCCGAGCAGGACCGCATCCTCGCCGAGATCATGCGGCAGGACGAGGCAGCCGAGCCGACGGAGCGGCCTGAGTTCCCCGAGGCGTCCGCGCCCGCCTCGGTACCGAGCCTGGCCCCCACGACCCCACCGGCCGCCACGCCACTTGATGGATCGCGGCGAACGTCGGATACTGTGCCTCGCTGACCGCAGAGGCCCGCGTGGCCCTCACCCGTCCAGGAGGGACGGCTGCGTCCGCTCGACAGGAGGTCGCATGCGTCTGGCTCGCCTGGTTCTCTCGGGCTTCAAGAGTTTCGCCGATCCGACGGAGTTCCGTTTCGACGCGCCCATCACTGGCATCGTGGGTCCCAACGGCTGTGGCAAGAGCAACGTGGTCGACGCCATCAAGTGGGTGCTGGGCGAACGCAGCGCCAAGAGCCTGCGGGGTGGCGCCATGCTGGACGTGATCTTCGCCGGCAGCGCGGCTCGAAAGCCGGGCGGCTTCGCCAGCGTGGTGCTGGGATTCGACAACCCGCGTCTGGACGGACCTCTGGACCGCGACGTTCCCGAGCAGGCCGAGGAGCGCGAGGTCTGCGACGAAGCCGACGCGGACGATGCGGTCTCCGAAGGTCCCGTGCAGCGACAGTCCGTGCAGGACCGGTTGCTTCCGGTGGATGCGGACCAGGTCGAGGTGGAGCGTCGCCTTTGGGCCGATGGCCGCAGCGAGTACCTGGTGAACGGCCGCAAGGTGCGCCTGCGCGACATCCGCGAGCTGTTCATGGACACGGGCATCGGCAACGACGCCTACTGCATCATCGAGCAGGGCAAGGTCGACGCCATGCTGCGCGCCCACCCGGTGGAGCGGCGATCGATCCTGGAGGAAGCGGCCGGCGTGGCCCGCTTCCGCGCGCGCAAGCATGAGGCGGCTCGCAAGCTGGATCACGCCGAAAGACATCTGGTGGCCGTGCGCGAGCAGCTGGCGGGCGTCGAGCGAAGGCTTCGCATCGTTCGTGGACAGGCTGAGAAGGCCCGCAAGTTCCAGGAGCTGGACGCCCGGCGCCGCTCGCTGCGCACCACACTTGCCTTCGAGCAGTATCACGACCTGCGGCAGCGGCTGGACGGACTCACAAGCCAGGTCACCGCACTCGAGGACCGCCGACGTTCGGTCGCCGCGGCCCTGGAGCAGGCCGAGACGGCGCGGCACCAGGCCGAGGCCCACCGCGCCGCCACGCTGGATCGCCGGCACCAGCTCGAGCAGGCCCGGCTCGAGGCTGCGGCGGCGCAACGACAGGCGGAGCAGCGACTGGAGTTCATCGAGCGGCACCGCACCGACAACCGCGGTGCCGCCGAGGGCGAGGCCGGGCGACTGGATGCCCTGCAGGTTCGACGGCGCGAGCATGCCTCGCGGCTAGAGGACGCCGCATCCGAGGCCGCGCGGGCCGAGGTCCACCTGGCCCAGGCCGATGCGGAGCAGACCGAGTGCGCACGCCAACGCAATGACCAGTCCGAGCGACTGGCCGCGGCGGAACTGGACGAGCGGCGTCGATCCGAGGTGGTGGCGGGCATCGAGCGTGACCGAGCCCGAGCCTCGGGGCGGCTTGCCGCGGTGAGCGAACGCGAGCCGGCCCTGGCATCCGAGCTCGACCGGCACGCGCAGCGGGTGGAACGCCTGCGGCAGGAGCTGGACCAGAGCCTGGCGATGCGGCTCACGGCCCAGGTGCAGCGACTGGCCGCCCAGGACATGGTGGATCGATTGCACCGCGATCTCCAGGAACACGCGGCAGCGTCCTCAGCCCTGGGCGATCAGCAGTCCGGCGCCCTGCAGCGACTCTCGGCGCTGCGCGAGGAGCGCAGCAGCCTTCAAAGCCGGCTTCGCCTGCTGGACGAGATGGCGCAACTGGGCGAGGGTCTGGACGAGAGCGTGAAGAAGGTGCTCGATGCGCGGGAACGCAACCCATGGCTCCTGGGCATGCTCGGTGACCTGATCGAGACCGATGGAGCCCATGCCTCCACGATCGAGGCCGTGCTGGGCGACGCCCTGCAGACGCTTGTTGTCCGCGAGCACCGCATGCTCGACACGGCGATCGAGTCCGTTCGAGGCATGGAGGGCCGCATCCGGCTTGCCGCTCCTTCCGAAACGGACGAGCCCCCGCTTCCCTCGCACGAGCGCGCGATCCCCCTGCTGACCTGGGTGAAGTGCCCGGAGTCCGTTCGTCCGCTTGTGGCGAGATTGCTCGGACGGTGCGTGGCGGTGCCTGATCTCCGGACCGCCACGGAACTCTCGACCCAGCCGGGCTGGCGGGGCTGCACCTTTGCCAGTGCCTGCGGCGCCGTGGTGGATGGACCGGGAAGCGTGCGCGTTGCCGGGTTGCGCACCGCGCGATCCGGCATCCTCAGCCGCCGCGTGGAGCGTGGCGAGCTCGAGGCGGCGCTCTCGGCCCTGGCCGTGGAAATCGAGATGGCGGAACGTGATGTGCGTGGCCTGAGCGAGGCCGCCGGCGCGGCCGCCAGCCACCAGCAGGAGCTGGACGACCAGCTTCAGGCCGCGACCCGCCGACGGATGGAGGGTCAGTATCAGATGGAGCGGCAGGAACAGTTCGCCGCCCGGCTGGCGCATGACCTGGAGGCGCTGGGGGCCGAGCGGCACGACACGGAGCGTCGCCTCGCGGAACTCACGCGTGAACGTGGCGTGTGTCAGGAACGGATGCGCAGCCTGGACGGCCTTCTTCTCGAGGAGCAGCAGGCGCTGCAGGCGAGTCGATCGACCATCGCCGAGTCCCGCCAACACTTCCAGGAGGCCACCGATCGGCTGGCAGCGGCGCGGACGCGCACCGGAGAGGCCACCGCAGTGCTCGAGGGACGGCGCCGCGAGCGAAGGCTGATCGAGGTGGCCATCGAGAACATGGACCGCGAGATCGCCGAGGTGCAGTCCGAGTCCGAGCGACGCGCCGCCCGGAGTGCCGAACTGGCCCGACAGGCGGCCGAAGCCGAGGCCCAGCGCGAGGCAGCCATGGCCGCGGAAGCCAGGACGACGGCGGATGTGGCCGCGATCGCCGATGAGCTTGAGCGGGCCGTGGCGGAGGCGGCTCAACGATCCGAGCGGGCGCGTTCCATCCGGGAGGAGGCCTCGCGTGTCGAACGTGACCACGCGGCGGTGGAGATCAGCCGTCGCGAGGCCGAGGTGCGCCGCGAGGGCCTGGAGGAGGCCACCTTCGAGGAACTCTCGCTGGATCTGGCGGCCGGCTACGCGGCGCATCTGGAGCGGCGATCCGCCTCGGGCCTGGCCGATCTGGACCGTGGCCAGGCCGTTGCCGAGGCCGAAGAGCTGCGCGAAGCCATCCGCAAGCTTGGAAACGTGAACCTGGAGGCCATCGACGAGTTGCAGCAGCTCGAGGGTCGCAACGAGACCTTGGCCCGCGAGGTGGCCGACATCGACGCGGCCACTGCCGGACTGGGCGAGCTCATCCAGCGCCTGGACGACGTGAGTCGCCGACGTTTCAAGGCCACCTTCGAGGCCGTGCGCGAGCACTTCGCCGGGCAGGACGGCATGTTCCGCCGGCTGTTCGGCGGTGGCAGCGCGGACCTGTTCCTGGTGCCTCTGGAGAACGGCGAGGTCGACTGGCTCGAGAGCGGCGTGGAGATCCGGGCCAAGCCGCCCGGCAAGGAACCGCGCGTGATCAGTCAGCTCTCCGGTGGCGAGAAGACCATGACCGCCGTGGCCCTGCTCATGGCCATCTTCCGTAGCAAGCCCAGTCCCTTCTGCATCCTCGACGAGGTGGATGCCGCCCTGGATGAGGCGAACGTGGAGCGGTTCACGCGGATCCTGAGCCCCTTCCTCGACCGCAGCCACTTCATCGTGATCACGCACCACAAGCGGACCATGCAGGCATGCCACGAGCTCCACGGCGTGACCATGGCGGAGCGGGGCGTGAGCCGGCGCGTGAGCGTGCGGGTGGATCAGGTGGGGGCCGACGGCCGCATTCGCGAGGAATCGGCCCCGGCGGGCCGGAATTGATGCATTCGTCCCTGACGCGGGTTCATCAGTTCGTGGAATCTTCTTGTTCCGGCGCGATCCCGGGCTATGTTGCCCCTGCCGCCCGGCAGGCGGAGCGCCCCAGGGTCTCGGGGTTGCGCGGCGGGCCATCGTGGGGGCCGCTGCGGATCGCTCCATGCCGGGTGGCTTGTTTTTGCCGCACGTGGCGTTCCTGTTCGCTCCCGGGGGTGACGCCGTGACGTCTTCCGTGCGCGTCGACGCCCTGGTGATCGGAGGTGGCGTGGCCGGCCTGTTCACGCTGGATGCGCTGGCACGCTCCGGTCGACACGCCCTGCTCGTGGAGTCCGAGGCCCTGGGCAACGGACAGACCACCTCGAGCCAGGGGATCCTGCATGCGGGCGTCAAGTACGCCTTGGGCGGCGTGGCCGGTGACGACGCGGTCGAGGCTGCGGCAGCCGCCGATCGGTGGCGGGGCATGCTCGGCGGCGCGGCCGTGCCGGACCTGACCACGGTTCGCACGCTCACCGAGCACGAGTTCCTCTGGCGAACGGCCGGCTTCATGGGTGCCGCGGGCATGCTCGGAGCCAGACTGGCGTTACGCACGCGTCCCGAGACCGTGGCACCGCCGGAGCGCCCCACGTGGCTTGCGGGCGTGAAGGGGGACGTGCTCCGGCTTGCCGAGACCGTGATCGATCCGCGGGACCTGCTCTGTCGCCTGGCCGGGCTTCACGCGGACCGGCTGGCTCTGGGACAGGTTCGGTCCTTGACCCGGACCGACGAGGCTTGGCACGTGGAAATCGTCCTGGGCGATGCCGGGTGCCTGGTCGAAGCCAGGCACGTGATCCTGTCGGCCGGGGCGGGCAATGCGTGCCTTCTGCAGCAGGCCGGCCTCGTTGCGACCGAGCCCATGCAGCGGCGTCCGCTTCGTCAGGCCATGGTGCGAGGCCCGCTGCCCTGGGTCTTTGGGCACTGCATCGATGGTGCCCGAACGCGTGTGACCATCACCAGCGACGAGACACCGCAGGGCGTGGTCTGGCACGTGGGTGGCGAGCTTGCGGAACGTGGCGTTGCCATGCGACCTGACGCCTTCCTGCGGCACGCGCACGATGAACTGCAGGCATGCCTGCCGGGAGCGGACCTGTCGCGCGTCGAGTGGTCCAGCTACGCCGTCGACCGGGCGGAGCCGGCAACCCCCAACGGAAGGCGCCCGCCCTCGGCCCATGTGCGCGAACATCACGGTCTGATCACCATCTGGCCAGTCAAGCTCGTGATGGCGCCCCTTGCCGCCGAACGAGCCAGCCACTTGGCCGGGCCGGCAAGCGGAGCCCGCGATGGATGGCCAGCTTGGACGCCTCGTCCCGGCCTGGCGGCTCGCCCTTGGGAGACCGCCACCTGGGAGCGACTTGGATGACGCTGCCACGCCGCAACAACGACCGACTCGCGCGACCGGTCACCACGATCGGCTGGGGCGCGTTCAAGATCGGCCGCAACGAGGGGGTGAAGTACCCCGCCGCGTACGACCTCCCGTCGGAGGCCGAGGCCCGATCGCTGATTCACGCGGTGATCGACATGGGCATCGAGGTGATCGACACGGCGCCAGCCTACGGACTGAGCGAGGCCCGGCTTGGCGCCGCGCTGGGCGGGCGTCGGGACCAGGTCTTCCTGTCCACCAAGGCCGGCGAGACCTTCGAGGACGGTTGCAGCCGATTCGACTTCGGCGAGGGTGCCGTGATGGCCAGCGTGCAGCGCAGCCTCGAGCGGCTTGGCACCTCGTGCGTGGACATGGTGTGGGTGCACTCCGATGGCAGTGATCGGGCCATCCTGCGCGAAGGCGGCGCCTTGCGGGCCCTGGAGGCGGCCCGTCACGCCGCCCGCACCCGCGGTGTCGGCTTCTCGCCCAAGACACTGGACGGCGCCATCGCGGCGGTCGACGATCCGCGGGTGGATGCGGTCATGCTGGAGTTCCATCCGCGCGATGCATCCATGCTTCCCGCCGTGGAGCATGCCGGGCGGGCTGGCAAAGCCGTGTTCGTGAAGAAGCCGCTGGCCAGCGGCCATCTCACGCCCCGCCAGGCGCTTCCCTGGATCCTGGCTCACCCGCAGGTCACCTGCGTGGTGGTCGGCGGTCTGCATGCGGGACGTCTCAGCGAGACGGTGGCGTTGGCGAGCCACCTGCCGCGCCCGACGACTTGACCCCGTCGGCGGGCTTGGGCGGAAGCGTGATCCTGGTGCCCACCTTCAGCGCGGCGGGATCGGCCCCGATCACCGACTGGTTGGCCTGATGGATCAGGTTCCAGTGCCTGGCCGACCCATAGGCCGCAGCCGAGATGGTGGAGAGCGTGTCGCCGCTGCGAATGGTGTAGGTGGTTCCTGCCACCGGGCCGCCGGCGGCGGAAGCCTGGGGCGGTGCGGGTGCAGCCGCAGCGGTTGCCGCCGGCACCTTGAGAACCTGACCGATCTTCAGGCGGGCCGGATCCAGGCCGGGATTGGCCGACACCAGGGCATCCCATCCGCGCTCGGTTCCACGCAGGCTTCGCCAGATGCTGATCACCGTGTCGCCCTCCTTCACGGTGTACGACTGCACGACCAGCTCCGCGGGCTTGGGAGCAACGGGCGATGCCGAAGTCGGAGCGGACACTGGTGCCACGGGCGATACGGCAGGCGCTGCAGGCGGCAACGATGGGAGCGTCGGCTTCGCGGGCACCGCGACCGGGGCCGCCGGGGACGTGGACGCAGGCGTGGCGGGCGGTGTGGAAGGCGGCGTGCCAGCAGACGTCGCGTTGGCGATGGCCGATGACGATCCGGAGTCGGAGGCAACCGGATCGAACCCCGGCAGCGAGTCCGGCAGCTGCTGCATCGGACGCGTGTCGGGCACGAAGCCTTCCACCTTGCCGGGATTGGTGGGCTCGAACGCGCCTGCAGGCGGTCCGCCCGAGGGCTCGGGAGAGACAGGCACCGGCGTGGGCATCTCGTCGGCGCCCATCACGATCTCCTCGCGGGCCTCGCCCCCGGGCGTGCGGGAGAGCACGGTGGGCCCCTTGGGTTCACGAGGTTCGACCGGTTCCAGCTCTGGACCTGCGGGCGTCATCCAGGCGTAGTAGAGGCCCGATGCCGCAAAGGCGAGCACGGCGACGGCGATGAGCATCTTGAGCGGCTTGTTCACGGTGGTTCCCCTTGCGAAGGTGTCAGGCAGGCAGGGCCGCGGCGGCGGCCCCCCGTGGGTCGTCGGCAGCGGTCGGATCGATGCGTCGCGCGTACACGAGCGGGGCCGCGATGGCCACGCTGGAGAACGTGCCTGCGATCAGACCCACCAGGAACGTGAAGGCGAACGGACGGATGCCGGTGCCGCCAAGGGCGTAGAGGATCAACGCGGTGCCCACAGTGGTGCCGCCCGTGAGCACGGTGCGGCTGAAGGTCTGGTTGATGCTGCTGTTGACGACGGCCCGGGTCACGTACGGAGCCTTGCCTCGGTTCTCGCGGATTCGATCCATGATCACCACCGTGTCATTGAGCGAGTACCCAACGATGGTCAGCAGGCCCGCCACCACGTTCAGGTCGATCCGGAAATCGCTCACCAGCAACTGGGCCCCCCAGCCGGTGCGTGACACCACCCCAGTGAAGCTGAGCAGGCCCAGGCACACGCAGAGGTTGAAGAGCAGCGCGATCACCGTGCTCGCCGAGTAGCGCAGCGATCCGAAGCGGATCCAGATGTAGCCAAGCATGAGCAGCAGGCTCAGGATCACCGCCACCACCGCGTTGGCCACCAGGCTGCGGGCCACGGCCGGGCTGAAACTGCTCACCTGATCGAGCGTGGTGCCCTGCCCCAGAGCTGCCGCGACCAGCTTCCACTCCGGAGCCGCCAACCGCGCCTCCCAGATGGTCAGGTCCACCCGTGTCCCGTCGATCTCGGGGTCACGAACGAGCACGGCCAGCGAGCGGAACCCCTGCTGCCCATCCGGCGTGGGGGCGGGATCCATGCCCACCACCTCGACGTCGCGTCCCGACTGGGCGGCGAAGTCAGGCTGGTTCCTGAGTCGGACCAGGCGCTGGGCCAGATCCTCGGCGGTCACCGGGGGCTCCACGCCCTCAAGCACGATCGCCACGCCTCCGCGGAAGGCGCCCACGGGCCGCCGAACGTCACCGCGGCCGATGCACTCGCCGACCGTGGACCGGTCGAGGGCGAAGGTGTACGGCGCATGGGCGGGGTCATCCTTGCCCTTGAAGGAACTCGGCAGGCGGGCATCCATCTCCTGGGCAAACTCGGCGACCACCGCGCCGGTCACCGCGGAGGTGATGCGATCCTCGTCCACCGCTCCCGCGGGATTCGCGCTCTTGATCTGGAAACTGCTGGCCCTGAAGTCCGCGGTCGGCTGGCCCACGGTGAGCACCGTGGCTGCCTGCAACTCGGCAAGGATCGGGTCAGCCGACGCGCGCTGGCCGATGGCCTGCACCCGGCGTTCCACCTCGGCACGGTCCAGGAGCAGGCGTCCGGCCTCGTCCGAGGGCTCGCCGGGGAGCGCGGCACGTGTGGTCATGGTCATCGCCACGCCCCCACGGAACTCAGTATCGAAGATGTCGCCCCCCCGACTCACCACCCCGGTCACGCACACGCCCGCCACCACCAGCGAGAAACCCAGCAGCATGGGCTTGAAGGCGATCCAGTCCACCTTGGGCGTGAGCACCCGCGACACCCCGGGCACCAGCACCGGAAGCATGGGCAGTGATCGCTGACCAAGCCGATCATTCCACAGGGAGAGCAGCACCCGGGTCACCCACAGGCCGCTGATGAACGTGGCGAACACGCCGATGGCCATGGTCACGCCGAAGCCCTTGACCTCGGTGCCGGCGAACAGGATCAGCACCAGGCAGACGATCAGGTTGGTCACGTTGCCGTCGAAGATGGCGCTCAACGCGCGTCGGAAGCCGATGCGGATGGCGTTGCGCAGCGACTCGCGGTTGTTGACCAGTTCCTCGCGGATGCGCTCGTAGATGAGCACGTTGGCATCCACCGCCATGGCGATGCTCAGCGCCACGCCCGCCAATCCCGGCAGCGTGAAGGTGGCATCCATGAACGCCATCACGCCAAAGATGATCAGCGCATTGATCAGCAGCGAGACGTCCGCCACCACGCCAGCCACCAGGTAGTACGCCAGCATCAGCACCGCAGTGACCAGCACCGAGAGCAGCACGGCCTGCAGTCCGCGGGAGAGGTTGTCGGCGCCCAGCGACGGACCCAGCACGTTCACGCTGACCGGTTCGCCGCTCAACTGGCCCTCCAGCGCCCCCGCCGAGAGCACGCGGATCAGGTACTTGATCTCCTCCTCGCCGAAACTGCCCGTGATCTGGCCACTGGCCGCGATGCGGCTCTGCAGCGTCGGCGCGGTGTAGACCTGGCCGTCCAGCACGATGGCCATCGGCCGACCCACGTTGGGACCCGTGAGCCGCGACATCTCCTGCCCGCCCGCCTGGTCCAGCTGGAACGCCACGCTGGTCCGGCCAAGGTCATCGATGCTGCGGTTGGCCCGCTCGATCGACCAGGCCCGCGTGCCCGAATGCGTGAGAGACTTCTCGGGTGCCGTGTAGAGCAGCAGGTACGCACGACCGTCGTACTGGCCACCCACCATGTCGCGTCCAGCGAAGAAGGACGCGGGATCCTGCTCGAGTCGAGCCTGCTCCGCCGGCGTGTCCGCCCATTGCCGCGGGTCCTGGACCGGGAACCATGCGGCGACCGGACTCTGTCCAGCGATCGGACCACGCTCCGCAAGCTCCTGCCGCATGGACGAGGGATTCACGCCCTCGGGCACCCGCTCGCTCACCGCGATGTGGAACTCGAGCACGCCCGCGCCGCGGAAGAGCCGCTTGAGGTCCTCCGGGTCATCCAGACTGGTCCGCAAGGCCGCGTAGTCGTTCCACGCCGCCAGGGTGGCGTCGATCTCGGCCACCGCCGCCGGGTACTCCCCACGCAGCGACTCGATCGCCTTGGCCCGAGGGCTCGGCCCCCGCTCCGTGCGCCCATCGGGCCCGATGCGGGGCTTGCCGGTGGATGGATCACGAAGCGTCTGCGGCGTGTCATCCAAGGCGAGGATCGCGAGCATGCGCGACTCCTTGATGCCGCGACCCTCCAGGCCCTCCCGCGTCCGCTCCAGATCGAGTTCGGCCTCGGCCAGGGCCTGCTCGGCCGCGTCCACGGCGCCGCCGGACGATCGCGCCGTGTCCAGGTCGCCGCGACGAGCCGCCACCGTGTCCCACGCCTCCTGAAGGGATCGCATCCGGGCCTGGGTGTCCGCGTTGGCACCGCCGAACCGTTCCACCGCCTTGCCGCCAGCCAGGGCGCGGTCCAGTTCATCGGCCTCGATCCGGGTGCGCTCCACCAGCAAGGCAAGAACCTTGCGAAACGTGCCCTGCTGTGCCTGCACCTCGGCGCTGGGCAGCGGCATGACCACCTCGATGCGATCGCGACCCTGCGGTGCGAAGGAGATGTCGAGCACACCGGTGGGGTTCACGCGCTGCTTCAGCACCTCGATGACCTGCTTGAGCACCTGCTGGCTGTCCGCGTCGGGCGGGATCTTGACCGCATAGGTCAGGCTCACGCCGCCACGCAGGTCCTTGCCCAGACGCAGCGAGTCCTTAGGTGGCCAGACCAGCCAGAACAGGGTGGCGGCAAGCGCAAGGACGAACAGGACGTGCAGGCCGGGACGCTTCATGAAGGTGTTCCTGAGAATCGACAGGCGGAATCAACTGGCGGCAGCTTCGGGCTTCTCGGAAGGCTCGTCGCCGCCCCGCTTCACCACGGCGGCGATCGCATCGCGCGTGAAGGTGACGCGGGTGTCACGTCCTTCCTCAAGCTTCAGGACCACCACGTCAGGCTTCACCTCGGCCACGAAACCGATCATCCCGCCGGAGGTCACCACACGGTCATGCTTCCGCAGTTCGGAGAGCATCTTCTCCTTCTGCTTGCGTTGCTTCTTGGCGCTGAACGTGCTGAGCAGGATCATGCCCAGCAGCACCGGGATGAGGATCCAGAACATGTCCATGCCTGGGGCCTGCGGTGCCGGCCCGGATCCGGCCGGCGCTCCCGGAGCCGTTGTCTGGGCCGCTGGGGCGGGCGTGGCCGGCTGGCCGGCGAGCGATGGACCGTCTTGCTGCGTGATCATTCGGGGTCTCCAGGACGCTCCGCGGCACCAGCCGACAGGCATGGCCACCGCTCGTGGAGCGAAGACCACCCATTGCACCCGATCGCGGTCCGGATGTCCAGCATGAGCCTTTGGTAGAGCCGGACGTTGTGCAGGCTCACCAGCGTGGGTCCGAGCATCTCCCCTGCCATGAACAGGTGCCGCAGGTAGGCCCGGCTGAAGCCCCCTGCGCACGCCCCGCAGTCGCAGTCAGCCTCGATGGGCTGCGGATCGCCGGCAAAACGGGCGTTGCGGAGTCGAATCGGGCCATGGCGGGTGAATGCGAGGGCGTTGCGACCGTTCCGCGTGGGAAGCACGCAGTCGAACATGTCCACCCCGGCCGCCACCGCCATGGCGATGTCCCGTGGGTAGCCCACACCCATCAGGTACCGCGGCCGGTCGGCCGGCAGGCACGGCGCCGTGGACCGGACCGTGGCCGCAATGCGATCGGGCGCCTCGCCCACGGCCACGCCACCGATGGCGTAGCCCGGCAGGTCGATCGCGCA
>JBJOGW010000058.1:0-36121 GCA_046048055.1 Planctomycetota bacterium | reverse complement strand
CGTGCACGCGGCCATCACCATGTACTCGCCAAGACCATCTCGGCCATCAAAGCTGCAGGTCGCCTCCTCGGCCAGTCCCGTCTCGACCAGGTTCCAGTAGAAGCGGCTTCCATCGGCATCGCCCACGATCTGCGCCACCAGGCTGGCCGCGTAGCGACGATGGTCGTTGAGTGCCGGCGCCGGCATCACCATGCCCAGGTAGGCCCGCGTCAGGTTGGGCATGGTCCAGTGGACCTCGTGGTGGGCCGGCTTGAAGGCCGCATGGTCACGGCCTGGCACACCCCGCGGCCACGCGCCGCAGACGCGCGCCGCCTGTTCCACGAGTCGGTCAAAGTCCACATGTCCCGCAACGGCCAGCGCCATGGTGTCCGAGGCGTATCGATCGCGGAAGTAGTCGGCCATGGCGTCACGCTCGAGCGCCGTGATGCTCTCGCGCGTTCCGAGCACGCGGTGCCCGAGCGGATGGCCTTGGTAGTAGGTCTCCTGAAGCCTCTCATAGAGGGCCATGAACGGGTTGTCCTCGTACATGGCGATCTCCTCCAGGATCACGCCCTTCTCCTCGTCAAAGTCGCCCTTTCGCAGGGACGGACGAAGGATGTCCGCCAGAACATCCACGGCCTCGGGCAGACGCTCGGGCAGCACGTGGGCATGAAAGCAGGTCATTTCGCTGCTGGTGAAGGCGTTGTGACTGGCACCCATCCGGTCGAAATCCGAGTTCACATCCAGCGGTCCCCGCCGCTCGGAGCCCTTGAAGATCATGTGCTCCAGGAAATGGCTCACGCCCATCAGTCGGGTGGGCTCGTCCCTTGCACCCGTGCGCACAAAGAACCCCGCGGCGGCGGTGTGGGCCTGGGGATCGATCTCCCCGATCACCTTCAATCCATTGGAAAGTGTCGCCTCGCGGTGGGTCACCGGCATGTGTCCAGTGTAGGTGTTCCTCAACGCGTCCCTGCTTATCGGGCTGCAGTGACCTCCCAGACCGCGTGGAAACGATCGACTTGCTCGTTCTTCCAGCCTCATCACCGGACGGAACCGGGCCGGGATCCCATGGTGCGGGGGTCATGGACTTCATCCAGCACAGGTCCCTCGAAGGCACGGCCAACCGGTCCGACGTGGCGTCCCGCGCCGTGTCCGACCGTCGTGATGGCTCGCGACATCCGGCCTCAGGCCGACTCCAGGTGGTGTGGCACCACCAGCACGAGATGCCGCAGATCTACGACGTGCTCGACGTGAGCGAACATGGCGCCAGGATCGAGCTCACCTGCTCCATTCCGGAAGGCATGACCGGCGTGGCGATCTCGTTGATGCCAGCCAACCTTCGCATCGATCGTCCGGCCATGGTGGCCTGGTGCAAGCCGGTGCGGGATGATCGGGGCATTCTTCGGCACTACGAGGCCGGAATCCGTTTCATCTGAAGCACCTGTGCGTCACCGGCTCATGCGGGTGACGGCGGCCGGGAGCCGCCCGAACACCCATGGCATGGTCAGTGGTTCCTCCCCCAGCATGTTTCGCAGATGGGACGCGAGCAGCCGGTTGGCCCGCTCCGCCGCTTCCACATCCGCTTCGAGAGGTTCCTGACGCTCCAGAAGCCGCAGGGCGGCAAGGGTGCTTGCCCGGATGCGCCAGGCGCCTTCCGTCGAGCCATCCCGCACCAGTCTTCCCTCACGTGGATCGAACGCCATGTGACCCGAGCCACCCTCAGGCTCCCGAAGATCGGGCTGCCACCCGATCTCCACCAGCAACTGCCATTGGAAGGCCAGAAGACTCGTCTCGCTGCGCTGCCCCCGCTCGAGGGCCCGCAACAGTTCCACCGTGCGGTCGAACAACGTGGGGTGTGGATCCAGCGGCGGAAGCACGCGCCCGAGAAGATCCGCGGCGTACCAGGCACATCGATTGGCATGCAGGTCGTTGCGGATCCGCAGGAACACCTCCTGCACATCCCACTCCGTGAGCGTGGCCAGCGTCTCGCCACCCTTCAGGATCACGCCCACCTCGCCCCGCGTCAGAAGATCCAGGCCCCCGCTGAAACGACCTCGCTCCCTTCGTGCACCCTTGGCCAGGCCCCGAAAGCATCCGATCGAACGGCCGAACATGCCGACGGTCTGGCTGGTCTCCGAGTAGTCCCAGTGCCGCACGCAGATCGCCTGGTCATGCTGGATGGGCACGTCGGCATCGTAGGAAAGCGGTCGGCCGGGAACCGTGGCCGCCGATGCCTCAGGACGCTCGTGGCTCGGCCGAACGGTGAGCCAGTTCGACCCGGTTTCGGCCAGCCTGTTTGGCCCGGTACAGCGCTGAATCCGCCGCCTGGATCAGGTCATCAGGTCGCGACCCTTCGGGCATGTACTGCAGGTCCGCCACGCCAAAGCTTCCGGTCACGATCAGGTCCGGCTGGTCGATCCAGCGATGATTCTCGATCTGGGACCGGTGGCGTTCGGCCACCTCGTGGGCTCGCTCAAGCGTGGTGCTGGGAAGGATCACGCCGAACTCCTCGCCTCCATACCGGCACACCACGTCGCTGCTGCGACCGCTCGAGAGGATCTGCGCCACCCGCTCGATCACGCGATCGCCGAATGGATGCCCGAACTGGTCATTGAGACGCTTGAACCTGTCCACGTCACAGATGATCAGCGACAGGGGTCGCTGGTGGCGATGGGCTTCGGAGAACTCCTGAAGCAGCCGCTGGTCGAAGTAGCGTCGGTTCCAGAGACCGCTCAGGCCGTCGATCTGCGCCTTGTGGGCGAGCATCTTCACCAGGTGCTGCATGCGCAGCGCGCTGCGGACACGAGCCTTCAGTTCGACCACCTCGAAGGGCTTGGCGATGAAGTCCACCGCGCCGTGATCCAGTCCGCGGACCCGCGCCGCCGTGTCATTGGTGGAACTGATGAAGATGATCGAGATGTCATGCGTCGCTGGATCCTGCTTGAGGCGATCCAGCACCTCGAAGCCGTCCATCTCATCCAGATCCAGGTCCAGCAGGATCACCTCGGGCATGAGTTCCCGCGCCTTGGCCAGCCCATCCTTGGCGCTCAGGGCACTGTGCAACTCGAGCCGCTCGCCCTGCAGTCTCACCTGGAGAAGACGATGGATGAGTTCCGAGTCGTCGATCGCAAGCAACCGCGGCAGCGTGTCGTCACCCATGCGTCAGCCCTTGTGTCCGGCGTGGGCGCGAGCCAGCATGTTCAGGAATGCGTCCATGGGCACCTGGATCTGGCTCTGCCACGCTTCGCCGCTGGCGTCGAGGCAGTTCTCCAGTTTCTGCGCGGACTCGGAGATCTGCGGAAATCCGTAACCGCCGCCCGCTCCCTTGAGCTGGTGGACGATCCGCCGCAGCCGCGGCAAGTCACGGCTCTGCACCGCTTCATGGAGCGTCTGGATTCTCGTCGGAATCTCGCCCAGGAACATCTCCAGGACCGGCCGCATCTCGACATCGTCACAGAACGCGCTCCGCAGGGGCGTGTGTGTCGAGAGGGGTCTGCTCTGGTCGATGGGTTCCTGAACCATGGTTGGATCCGAATCCGCGAACGTCGGATGTCGGCCTGGGAATTCCAAGTGATTTTCCTCCGGATTTTCCGAGTTTGCGGGGTCATGCACGGCCGGCGATCCCAGAGAGCACGGTACCATGATCTCTTCGCACCCCTCGCGGCGTGAAAGCGTCGTGAATGGAGATTCTCGCCATGCTTCCAAAGCCACCGCCCCGAGAGGGGCAGTTGGGCTTCCTCTTCCTTCCGCCGTACCGCATTCAGGGAATCAGCGTTGCCGGTGAACAGGCCGTGGTGCATGTCCCGGAACTGGATGTGGCCTTTGATATCGGTCTCTGTCCACGTCCGGTCCTGACCGCGGGAACCATCTGCCTGAGCCATGCCCACATGGATCATGTGGCGGGTCTTCCATACTGGTTCAGTCAGCGAAACTTCCAGAAGTTGGGCACGGGCAGGGTGTTGTGTCATCCTCGACTGGTCAAGCCGCTGGAGACCATGATGGCATCGTGGGTGGACCTGGAGCGGCAACGAACCCCACACGAGATCATTGGTCTGGATCCCGACGTCGACTTTCAGATCCGGCCCAATCTCTTCATCCGGGGGATCGAGGTCAGCCACTCCGCGCCAAGCCTGGCGTTCGTGGTGCTGGAGAGGCGAAGCAAGCTCAAGGACGAATTTCAGGGCATGCCCCAGGACCGGCTTCGGGACCTGAAGGCCTCGGGAACCGAGATCACCCGGGTCATGGAGATTCCGCTGGTGGCCTACACCGGTGACACCGAGATGGGACCGTTCCTGCTTCGGGACGAGTTCGTGAACGCGCAGGTGCTCATCACCGAGTGCACCTTCTTCGATCCCGAGCACCGGGACCGGGCCAAGGTCGGCAAGCACCTGCACGTGGAGGATCTTCGGAACCTGATGCAGGTCTGGAAGTCGCCCAACGTGGTTGTGGTCCACGTGAGCCGTCGCACCAACATCTCGTATGCCCGCGAACGGCTGGCGGAGGCCGCCGGTTCGGAGGCTGGCCGGATCCACATCCTGATGGATCATCGGAGCAACCGCCAGAGATACGAGCGGCAGGTGCAGGAGGCGGGTGGGGAGGCCACCAAGCAGGCCCAACCTGCCCCGGACCAGCAAGACTGAATTCATCGAAAAACATGCTTTCTTTCTTGCGGGGTCGGGGTGCGTGGCTGGCCCTCCACTCGTTGTTGACGCTTCGATGGGCCGGTCCTATTTTCCGCCTCCCCACCGGACCGGAGCAGGTTCGTGTGGTCTGTCCGAACGCTTCCGACTCTCAGAGCAGATCGCGATCCAGAACGCCATGACGACTTCGGACGAGGAACTCCGGAACGGTGTGCACGCCTACCTGCGGCGCCATCATCCCGAGATCTGCCGACACTGGTTCGATCGCATCTCCGTGCTTGGGATGGAGGGTGGAACGCTTCGTTTGCTGGTGGATGAGCCCGTGAGGCTGAAGTACCTGCAGCGAACCTGCGTGGCCGCGTTCACGGAAGCGGCACAAAGCGTCACGGGGCGCCTGTTGGCCGTGCGTTTCATCGGCCCGGATGGGACTGGTGCCGAGCCCATGCCCGCCGCCGTGCGGAGTGCGGGCGAAGCACCGCACCTGCTCGAGGAGCAGATCGTCCTGAGTCCCGACTACAGCTTCGAGGCCTTCGTGGTTGGGCCGGGAAACCGCCTTGCGCACGCGGCGGCCATGGCCGTGGCCTCCAAGCTGGGCCGGGCCTACAACCCCTTCTTCGTGCATGGTGGCGTGGGACTGGGCAAGACGCACCTGCTCCAGTCGATCTGCCAGCAGGTGCTGCGGCAGCAGCCCACCGCCCGCGTGAGCTACATCAGTTGCCACACCTTCATGGACGCCTTCCATGAGTGCGTGAAGGCCGGACGCATGAGCGAGTTCCGCCACCGCTTCCGCAACGTGGACCTGCTGGTGATCGACGACATCCACTTCCTGTCCAAGCACGAGCAGACGCAGGAGGAGTTCTTCCACACCTTCAATGCGCTGCACCAGTCCGGTCGACAGATCGTGCTCAGCTCCGACGCGGCACCAGTGGAGATTCCGGATCTCGAGGAGCGGCTGGTGAGCCGCTTCAACAGTGGCCTGGTGGCCCGCATGGAGAAGCCCTGCTACGAGACGCGGGTGAACATCCTCAAGGCCAAGGCGCGGCTCCACGAGATGGAACTGCCGGAGGAGGTGCCCGCCTACATCGCCGCGAGGATCGACTCGAACATCCGCGAACTGGAGGGCGCCCTGACCAAGGTCCGTGGATTCGCCATGGCCACGGGCCGCATGATCGACCTGGATCTGGCCAAGGAGGCCATCGGTGGTGACCTGCTGGGTCAGGGGAACGCGCAACCCAACATTCAGGCAATCCTGGAGGCGGTGGTGCGCTACTACGACGTGAAGCTCTCCGACCTGCTTGGCAAGCGTCGACACAAGAGCGTGGCCCTGCCACGACAGGTCTGCATGTGGCTTGCCCGTCGCCACACTCGATATAGCCTCGAGGAGATCGGTGGCTATCTCGGTGGACGCGACCACACCACGGTGCTGCACGCGATCCGAACGATCGACTCCAAGCAGGGCCAGGATGACCGGCTTCGGGCGGATGTTGATCGGCTTGAACAGGCACTCCGCGGAAACGCGACCGAGTGACCATGCACAAGTTGTCCACAGGCCTGCTGTGGCAAGTTTCGTTGTGAACAACCTTGCCGATCGCGTCGACGGGATAACCGATTCCGGGCTTGGTCAGCGGCAGCACGCCGAGGTGTGATCACCCAGGATCCTGGACAGGTTCCCAGTGGTCACGAACGGAATCGCAATCGACAAGTGTTCCACAGTGAGTCTGGATTGCAAGTCCATGTCTGGTCCGGGCTTTGAATGATCTCCTTGATTTGTCCACATTCCGACAGGGCCCTCTTCTACGGTGAAGAAGAGATCTCTTGAGGGTCCATCCAGAAGCGTTTCAGAGCGATTCGGGGCCGTTACCGGCAACGTCCCACTTCGCTCGACGTTCGTGGAAGTGCGGAGCAGAAAACCCCTTGGCCGGGAACCTGGAATCGGCGTTTCTCCACATCAGGACCGTCCAGGACGCCATGGTTGGCACTCAGGGCAATGCACGGTGGCCCGCTGTGCGATCCTGCTTTGCAGCAAGGATCGGCCACAGAGCCTGCAGGGGCTTCCTGAGCGGCCATAGACCATGTGGTGATGCTGGTAGCTGCCCCAGGTTCCATCCGGTCCACGATGGTCGCGAATCGTGCTCCCGCCACGTCGAACGGCGGATCGGAGCACGTTTCGCAGGGCCTTCGCAAGTCGTGTCACATCGCCCGCATGCAGGTTCGAGGCCTTTCGCATGGGATGGATTCCAGCGTGAAACAGTGATTCATCGGCGTAGATGTTTCCAACGCCCGCCAGCACACCCTGGTCCAGCAAAGCCGCCTTGATCGGCCGTTGCGTGCTGCCAAGCGCCGCGATCAGGGTGCGCGTGGGCACATGCAGCGCGTCCGGTCCAAGCGCGGACCAGGCATGGCATTCGACGGATCGCATGTCCCGGTGCCACTCGAGCCATCCGAAGCGCCTGGGATCACGATGCCTCAGGACCCATCGCAGACCCTTCGTGTCCTGCAGGGTCCACTCGGCATGCACGTGGCGATCACGCGGATCAGCCGACACGCCGCGTTCATCCAGCCATCGCAGCGATCCACTCATGCCCAGATGCACCAGCAGGCAACCATGGTCGGACTCGATCACCAGCTGCTTGCCCCGACGGTGAAGCCGCAGGACGCTCGCACCGTCTGGAAAGGGAACGGCCTGCGCCTTGGGTGCCGTGTGCAGGATGTCGCGCCGTCGCAGCCGCGAATCGACCACATGGCAGCCCTTCAGGACCGTGGCCAGCGACCTTCGCAGACTCTCCACTTCCGGAAGTTCCGGCACGCGGGAACTCTATACTCATCGCATGGACGCTCAGCCTGCAGTCGACGCTGGATGGACGCAGGAAGAGGCCGCCTGGAGTGCCACGGCGCTGCAACGCGTCCGGACCGAGGTTCACAAGGCCATCGTGGGGCAGGACCGCGTGCTCGACGAGATCCTGCTGGCCCTGCTGTGCGGTGGCCATGCTGTGGTGGAAGGTGTGCCGGGCCTTGCCAAGACGCTGCTGATCGCAACCCTGGCGCGCTCGCTCGGCATGCAGTTCAGCCGCATCCAGTTCACGCCGGACCTGATGCCCTCGGACATCACCGGCACCGAGGTGATTGAGGAAGATCGCGCCACCGGATCCAGGTCGCTTCGGTTCGTGCGCGGACCGGTGTTCGCCAATCTGGTCCTGGCGGACGAGATCAACCGCACGCCCCCCAAGACCCAGGCGGCACTGCTCGAGGCGATGCAGGAGCGGCAGGTCACCGTGGGCGGGACGGCGCATCACCTGCCCCGACCATTCTTCGTGCTGGCCACGCAGAATCCGATCGAGCAGGAGGGAACCTACCCGCTTCCCGAGGCCCAGCTCGATCGGTTCATGCTGAACATCGTGATCGGTTACCCGACCGAGGCGGAGGAGCTCGAGATCGTGCAGCGAACCACGGGGGTGGCGGGAGAGCATCCCGCACCGGTGCTGGATGCCCCGGACCTGGAGCGGTTGCAGCGTTCGGTCCGCAGCATTCCGGTTCCTGAACATGTGGCCCGCTATGCCTTGCGCATCATCCGTGCCACGCGCACGGGAGACCGTGTGCAGGAACAGGTGGGTGAGGTGCCGAAGATCGTCCAGGACTACGTGGCATGGGGTGCCGGTCCACGGGCCAGCCAGTTCCTGATTCTGGCGGCCAAGGCCCGAGCCTTGATGGATGGCCAGACGCATGTGCAGCCTGAGCACCTGAAGTCCGTGGCCATGCCGGTGCTGCGGCACCGTATCGTGACCAACTTCAACGCCGAGGCCGACGGCGTGAACAGCGAACGCATCGTGACCGCGCTGCTGGACAGCATGCCGCTGGATCCCGAGGCGACCCGACGACCGCTGGACCGGCTGGTCTCGTGACGGCGCCACTGCGGGCCGAGGCGTACCTGGCCCCGGAGACGCTGATGCAACTGGCCCCCTTCACGCTGCGGGCCCGGATGCTGGTGCAGGGACTGGGCAGCGGCATGCATGCCAGCCCGAGGCAAGGACAGGCGGTGGAGTTCTCCGAGCATCGACCGTACGCCCCCGGCGAGTCATTGCGGCACCTGGACTGGAAGGTGTTCGGCCGCCGCGACAAGCTCTATCTGAAGCGATACGAGCAGGAGACCAATCTGGACGTGCTGCTGCTGGTGGATGCCAGCGGAAGCATGCGATTCGGGTCGCTGGCGACCAAGCCAGGTTGGGGTGGCACCGATGCGGGACGCGAACAGGCCACATGGACCAAGTTCGACGCCGCGGCCGCGGTCACGGTGGCGCTGGCGCACCTGTGTCTGACGCAACGGGATCGCGTGGGCCTGATGGTGTACGGCGAGGACGTGAAGGCGCACGTGCGCCGCAGTGGTTCGCGCGGCCAGTGGCGCAGCATGGTGCAGGCGCTGGCCACCGTGCCGGTGGGCGGCCTGGCAAGCCCAGCACGCGCCATGGATCAGGCGATGGCATCGCTGCAGGGACCCTCGCTCATCTTCATCCTCAGCGACTTCATGCATTCGGTCGATGTGTTGCGCGACGCACTGGCCAAGGCCAGGTTTCGTGGTCATGACGTGGTGCTGGTCCGGATCCTCGACCGTCAGGAGATCCGCTTTCCGATCGAGGGATTCCGGCGGTTCGAGGACATGGAGGGCGGCGGTCCGCTGGAAGCGGATGCTGAAGGGGTGCGCGCGGCCTATCTGGAAGCCTTGCGTGGTTTCGACGCGGACCTTGAGCGTGTGGCGCGAGGCTCCTCGCATGATCTGGTGCGCATGGACAGCCATGCATCGGTGGGACCGGTGCTGGCGGAACTGCTCAGTCGCCGCGAGGCCGCATGGCGAGCCGGGAGGCGGTCGTGAGCTTCCTGGTTCCAGGCCTGGCCGCGGCCGCCCTTGCCGTGGCATCGCTCCCATGGTTGCTGCACCTGCTGTTGCGAAGACCACGCGTCACCGCCTGGCCGAGCACCTTGCTGCTGCAGCGGGCTCTGGAGCGCCTTCGCAGGCGCCGCCGACTGGACCAGTGGATCCTGCTGCTGTGCCGTTCATCGGCGTTGCTGGCCATCGGCCTGGGGATGGCGGGTCCCGTGGCGAAGGCCGTGGGTCTCGGTGCATCCGGGGAACTCTGGATCGTGATCGATGATGGCGCCACAAGCGCCGAGCGCCTTGAGGAAGGCGGCACGGTTCTGGATCGACTCAAGGAGCAGGCCTGTGAGGCCATCGACCGGTTGCAGGCAGGTGAACCCGTCACGGTGCTGGCGGCGGGCATGCCCGTAACCACGGTCGTGGAGCGTTCGGGCGACCATGAGCGTGCCCGGCAGCGGATCCGGGCCATGTCTCCGCGGCCCGTCCCGACGAACATCCCGCGGGCGGTCGAAAGGTCGCTTCCCCTGGAGGAGGAGAACAAGATCCGGCATGTCCTGTTGCTGAGCGGCCTTCGCGAAGGATCGCTCCACCAGGCGTCCACCCTCGACTCAGCATGGCGCGATCGTGCCCAGCGTGTGTCGTGGTCCGTATCGACCCCGATGCAGGAGCGCGTCGACAACACGGCGATCACCAACGCCTCGCTGGACCGCTCGATCTCCGGACAAGGCCAGGGTGGTGGACGGGCGATTCGATTGCGGATGGTGCGGACAGGATCCACGCCAGAAGGATCCGAGTCGATCCAGGTGCGAGATCGAGCGGGCACCGTGATCGCCACCACGGATGTGGCGTGGGCGGATGGCTCGGACGTGAACTCGGTCGAAGTGCCGGTGCCGGGTTCGACACGAGCCGCGATCGTGGTGCGTGAGCCCGACGCGCAACCGCTGGATGACACGATTGCCGTGGTGGGAGATGGTCAGGATGCACCACGGGTGCTGCTGGTGGGTCGATCAGCCACGGATCGTTCCCTGGATCGAATGTCCACGAGCGACTGGATCGAGCGCGCGCTGGAGGCGTCGAACCTGACCGTGCAGCGAGCCGATCCGGCGTCGCTGGGCATGCGGCCCCAGGGCGGGGTCGACGTGGTCATGGTGTGCCAGCCGGATCAGGTCGACATGGGTGGATGGTCATGGATCGGTCGGACCATGCGGCTTGGCGGCGCGGTGGTTCTCATGCCTGCCGGATCGGAACAGGCGTGGTGGAATCAGGCCCGCCGGGAACTTGATCCAGCCTTGTCCCTGCAGGCGGTCACGCAACAGGGAACGTTCCGCCTGGCTTCACGGCAGCCGCGATCACGCATGTTCGCGGTGCTGGGCGGCGAACTGGATGTGCTGGGGGAAGCGGTTCGTTTCAGCCGACGGGCCATCATGGAGCCAGGATCGGCGGAGGTGGTGCTGCAGTTCGAGGATGGCCAGCCAGCGGCGGTGATGCAGTCCACCGGATCTGGATCCGGTGTGCTGGTGCAACTGGCCTTCAGGCCGGAACTGGACTGGACCGATCTGCCCCTGAAGCCGCTGATGGTTCCCCTGATCCAGGAAATGGTCCGGTCCGTCCGATCCATCTCCACGAGCACCCGCGTGATGCCGACGGGTGTGTCCGCGGCGCTCGGATCCGTGTCGGCCCAGGGCACCCTCAAGGAACCTGGTTTGGATGGTTCCATGATCGCCCTCAATGAGCATGGTGATTCCATGGAACCGATCGAACGCACCGGGTTGTGGACCCTGCAACCAGCCCGCGGCGAGAGCATGGAGATCGCGGCCCGGCTGGATCCCCCTGCCGCCTCCATCGAGACGGTTTCGGTCGAACGCGTCTCGGCATGGTCCAGCGTGCTCGGAGTCATGCATCCCGTCGGTTCGCTCCAGACGGATCCGACCGAGTCGGCAAGCCCGTCATCCCCCTGGACATGGCCGCTGCTGGTCACTGGACTGATCGTGCTGTTGCTGGAGAGTGCCTGGTCCCGTCGAGGTGCCCCGCGTTCAAGCGGTGAAGGAACGGTGGAACCGGCATGAGCCTTTCGTGGCGCGGACTGCTGGATCTTCCACCGGAGCTCGCGGATGAGCCTTGGGAGATCGTTTTCCAGCGTCCGTGGCCGACCTGGACCGTGGCTCTGGCGGCGCTGGCCCTGATCATGATCGCCTGGTGGTCCTATCTGGGTCTTCGCGGGCCGCGATCGTGGCGATCGGTGCTGGCCGGACTGCGGCTGGGTGCCATGTCGATCGTGCTGCTTCTTCTCATGGATCCAGCCGTGGAGTGGCCTCGGGAGCGTCAGGAGAAGGACTGGATACCGGTGCTGGTGGATCGGAGCGCCAGCATGCAGGTTCGGGATGCTCGGCTGGAGACCGGTGAAGTCGTCACGCGTGACGAACAGGCCAGGTTGCTCGCCACGGATCCCGCATGGCAGGCGATCGGTCAACGGCACGACATGGGGTGGTTCCGGTTTTCCGACACCGTGCGGACGATGGACAGCCCGCAGGATCCAGCCTCGGCGGATGGTGCGCGCACCCTGCTCTCGGCTTGCATGCGTCAGGCGATCCGAACGGGAGCCGGTCGGACCATCGGCGCCATGGTCGTGATCAGTGATGGACGGAGCCAGGACTCGGTTCCCGCGACGTTTCTCGACCAGCTGCGGGCCGACGGTGTCTCGGTGCACGTGATTCCACTGGGTGATCCCGAGGGGCTTGGAGACCAGTCCATCACCGATGTCCGATGGCCACAACGGGTCTTTCCCAGGGACCGCGTTCCTGTGCAGGCCACGATCCAGGCGCGGCCAGGGTCCACGGTCCATGTGGTGCTTCGCGACCGCGATGGACAGGGGAAACTGGACGAGATCAAGGAGCAGGTTGGGGCCGATGGGCGGGTGGAGGTGCTTCTGGAAGCCGACCCTGCGGAGGGCAAGGCCAACACATGGGAGGTGGCGCTGGTCACGAAACAGCCGGATGCCGACCCCACCAACGACCGGTTTCAGGTGGACGTGACCTGCGTGAACCGGCCGATTCGGGTTCTCTACCTGGAGGGATGGCCGCGCTGGGAGTATCGCTACCTGAAGAACCTGCTCCTGCGCGAACCCGGCGTGGAGAGTTCAGTGATGCTGCTCTCCGCCGATCGGGACTTTGCCCAGGAGGGGACCGCGCCGCTGGCCCGACTTCCTGCATCGCCCGAGGAGTTCCGTCCCTTTGACGTGATCATCGTCGGCGACGTGCCCGGCGGCTTTCTGGATGAGACCCGGCAACGACACCTTCGGGAGCATGTCGCCAACGATGGGGCTGGTCTGTTGTGGGTTGGTGGACCTCGAGCCACCCCCGCATCATGGCCCGGCACGTCCCTGCAGGACCTCCTGCCGTTTCGTCAGGTCATGGAACCGGCCCGGTGGGACGAACCGATCCAGATGCGAACCACCAGTCAGGCGGATCGACTTGGCCTGATCCAGTTGCAATGGGATTCCGTGGAGGCGGAACGGGTGGAGCGATGGCCCATGCTCGAATGGGCCCAACGCATCGATCCCGCCAACCTGAAACCCATCGTGGAGACATGGGCTGAGGCGGTGGCCACGAATCCCTCAGGTGCAAGCTCGGCCCCGCTGGTGATGGCGATGCGATTTGGTGCCGGAACCGCCGCCTACGTGGCCACCGACGAGACGTGGCGTTGGCGATCCGGCCGCGGTGAGGGGCCGCAGGAACGATTCTGGATTCCACTGGTGCGACATCTGGCCCGCGGATCGCTCGCGGGTTCGATCGAGGAACCCACACTCGACGTACAGCCAGGATCCGTGGTGGTGGAGCAACCGGTGCGCATCACGCTGGATGGTGTTGGCACCATTCTTCCTGATCAGGTGGTCGTGCAGGCCACGCGTCAGGATGGCACCGAGGTCGCGGAGATTCCGCTTCAGGCAGGCCCATCGGGACGCCACGAGGGAGTCTGGGCTGCACCACGAGAGGGCATCTGGGAGTTCGGGTGTCCTGACGCGGGAGTGCCCGACATGAGATCAGCCACGCTCCTGGTGCGTTCCGAGGATCCCGAGCGATTGGATGCCAAGCCCGACCATGCACTGCTGAGGCAACTGGCCGAAGCCACCGGAGGATCTGTGTTGATGTCGGGTGACATCACCGCCTTGGCGCGTGCCATTCCAGACCGATCAACCACCATTCGACAGCCCATCACGCGGCCCATGTGGAACCTGTGGTGGATCTACGCGATCCTCGGCAGCCTTCTGTTGGCCGAGTGGCTTGGCCGGCGGAGCCTTCATCTGCCTTGACAGGTGAAACCAAACTGCGGCTGGGCCAGTCCGATCCACTCATTTTGGCGGCTTTTCCTGCGATTGGATTGCTAGGCTTGACGGCCGTGCAACCGTCGATCCTGAAGCAGGTGCACACCCTTCGCCGAAGGGTCATCCAACTCGATCGGGCGGAATCGCTGGCGTGGGTCGGAGTTGCCATGCTTGGAACTTTGGCCCTGATGGTGATGGTGGATTGGCTGATTCGGTGGCCCATGGTGATCCGACTGGTGCTGCTTGGAATTGGCCTGCTGCTGCTGCTGCAATGGCTGGCGCGGATCATCGCCAGGAGCTGGCTTCGCGCGCCGACGGTCCAGAGCGTCGCCATCCGTCTGGAGCAGGTGGAACCAGGTCTCAAGGGCCTTCTGGCGAGTGCGGTGGACTTCGAGATGGGCGGGCTGGAAGGAGCTGGACAACGATCCGTGATCGCACAGGCATGTTCGACCCTGGATCAGATCAGGCTTGATCGACACGTCCGGGCCCGTCCGGCCCTGTTGGCAACCCTGGCATGCAGCATCCTGATGACCATGTGGCTGATGTGGTCCATCGTGCAGCCACACGAGGCCACGATCGGTCTCCGGCGCACCCTCACACCGTGGACGGATGATCGTTGGCCCGCGCTTGTGGATCTGGAGATCGCGGAGATCCCGGCGGTGGTGGCGCGAGGACAGCCGCTGCCTCTCTCGGTGCGTGTCAGCCGCGGTGATCGTCCGGACCTGCGGGTCCGCGTTCATGGCAGGATCTCCGAGTCCAGTGGTCGGGTGGTGGAACGATCCATGGAGCTGGCACGACAGGCCGACGGTTCGCTGGAACGATCCATGACCGCGCAGGGTGATCGGATGGAGATCTGGTTCACCAGTCGGGACGCCATCACGGATTCGGTGCTCACCCAGGTTGTCACGCCACCATCCATCGTGGGAGGACGGTTCATGGTCACGCCGCCACCCCACGCGGCTTCGGTGCTGCCGTCCTTTCATGGAGCCATGGATGGTCCCCGGCTTGCCGACCCGGGCGTCGTGCTGGCCGGAAGCCGTGTGAAGCTGGAACTTGCCCTGGCGGTTCCGGCCCCACAACCTTCGGATGGCCTTGCCGCGTGGCGAGAAGCATGCCTTCCTGGTGCCCCCACGTCGGTGGACCTGGTCGTGGATCCCGCGGATGCCTCCACATGGTCGGTCCAATGGATCGCGCAGGAGGGACCCGCGTGGACCATCCGGCCCATGGATGCCCACGGTGTCCCGGCGCCTGAGGGCATGGTGGTCGATCTGCGGGTGAAACCGGATGCGGCACCTTCGGTGACCTTGGCCCAACCGGAGTCCGACGAGTCGGTGACGCCTTCAGCGTCGATTCCATGCCGCGTGGACGCTCGCGATGACCTGCAGCTGGCCATGCTGGGCTGGACCATGCAGCGGCAACAGCGATCCGGTGAACCGCAACCCGCACCCTGTGGAGAAGGTCACCAGGACATGCAAGAACCCGGGGGTTCGATGCCCTTCGAGGTCTCGTTGGCGGAGCTGGAGGTGGTGCCCGGTGACACGCTCGTGATCCGCGGGCTGGCTCAGGATCGGGCCACCGAGCAGGGTGTGCAGCGACCGCCCGTCTTCAGCGAGGCACGTCGTCTTCGCGTGATCGACGCCGAGACCATGCAACGCCAGATCCGTGAGCAGGTCTCCGCCATGCGGGACACCATCCAGCGCCTGCAGATGGGACAGGAGCAGGTGCGCACGGAGATGGACCGTGACCAGGCCACGCGCCTGCAGACGGGACTGTCGGAGCGGATCGGCCAGACGGCCAGGTCGAGCGCCGGAATGGTGGATCGGCTGGATCGCAACGATCTTCGGGAGACCGGACTGCGCGAGATGCTGCAGCAGGTGAAGCAGTTGCTGGAACAGGCCTCGCGCGATGCCATGGACACCGCGGACGCGTTGCGCACCGGAAATGATCGTCAGGCGACCGAAAGCATGCAGGTGGCCGTGGCCCAGCGACTGCAGGATGCCCGGGATCTGCTGGACCGTGACGACGAGACGTTGGCCGCACAGAAGGCGGCCCAGAAGCTGGCGGAAGAGATCGACCGCCTTCGCAAGGATCTTCGGCAGGCCTCACAAGGCACCACGGGTCGAAGGATGGAGGACCTGTCACCCAACGAACGTCAGGCGCTGCAGGAGCAGTCATCCAGGCAGCGAGCGGTGTCGGAGCAGGCCCGTGAACTGCTGGAATCCATGAAGTCCTCCGCCACGGCATCGCGCCAGCAGGACCGCGTGCAGTCCGCCATGCTGGAGCAGGCGGCAGCCGAAGGCGAGCGTGGCCAGGTGTCCGAGCGGATCGACGAGGCCGCGGAGCGCACGGACCGGAACCAGTCCGGTGCGGCGGACGAGGCGCTGGCCCAGGCGGCCGAGGCCGTGGAACGCATGCGATCGTCGCTTCGGGAGGATCGCAGGGCCCGTGCGGAGGATCTGAAGCGGCGACTGGTGAGCCTTCAGGAGTCGATCCGCGCGCTGATCGCGCAGTCGCAGCAGCAAGTCACCATGCTGGATGTGGCTCGGTCCGATCCATCCGGCGCCCTGTCTGGCGTGCCCAACCTGATCCGACTTCGTGGCAACATCGACGCGGCCACCGCCGAGGCCCAGGCCGGCCAGCAGGCCACACGTGCCGTCGCAGGCACGTTGTCAAGGGCGGCTGAGCGGACCAGCGCCACGGTCACCCTGCTGCGGTCCGAACCACCCGATGCCGACGCCGCGCATGGCGCCATGGTGCGTTGCACCGACCTGCTTCGTGAGTCGCTTCAGCAGGTCCAGCAGGCCCAGCGTCAGGAGCAGGCACGGGCCGCGCGACAGGCACAGCAGGAACTGGCCAAGGCCTACCGCGATCTTGCGGTGGGCGTGCGGCGGATTCGGGAGAGCGTGGCGGAGACGCTTCCAGCCGCTGAAGGCCGGGTGGACCGGCGGGGTGCGGCGGCACAGCGGGCCCAGGCATCCGAGCTTGCATCCATCCAGACCCGTTTCCGCGAGGGTCCCAAGACTCATGAACTGGTGCAGTCCGCCACGGCCTTCACGGGCACGCATGACCGGATCGATTCGGGCATGACCCAGGCACAGGGGCAACTTGCCGGCGGCCAGGGCGACGCGGGAACGATCTGGAGGCTGGACCAGGTGGCGGACATGCTGCAGGCGCTGGCCACCGCACTCTCGGATCCGGAGGGGCAGGACGACCCGTTTGCGCAGGAAGGTGACGCCGCCGGCGGTGGTGGTGGTGGTGCGGGCGGTCCCGAACCATCCGGTCTTCCACCCATCGCCGAACTTCGGCTGGTTCGCGAACTGCAAAATCAACTGAACGTGCGCACCGTGGCCCTGGATCAGGCGCAGCGACAGGGAGCGGATGTTTCGGATGCCTTGGACGAGATCGTGCGCATGCAGGAGCAAGTCCGGACGCTGGGTCAAGACTGGATCGACCGCATGCAGGCGTCGGAACGAGGTGGGCCGGTGATCGAGCCCACACCACCGGAATCGCCGCCATCGATGCCAATCCAGGGACGCATGTGGCAGCAGTCCACCCCGGAGAACCCGGACAGTTCGGCCGCAGCGGGCGGTTCCGCCACGGCGACACCACCGCCTGGCAGGACGCTGGACGAGCTGCTGGGGATCCAGGATTCCAGCACATCCGGCACCACGGCCTCCAGGCAGCAGCAGCGGCAGTTGGAGCGTTCCCTGAAGCAGGAAGATCTGGACGACCTGGCCAAGTCCGCCCTGGAGAGCATGCAACTGGCCTCGGAACGGATTCGTCAGGACCTGGATGCGGGCCTTGGAACCCAGCGCGTGCAGGCAAGGGCGCTGGCGGATCTTGACGCGCTGCTCGATGCGGCCACGCGGATGCAGAGGCAGAATCGATCCAGCAGCCGATCGGGTTCCCGGTCGTCTCGCCAGGGATCATCGGAATCACCACAGGGATCAGACCCTGCCCAGGCCGATGCGGCACAGCCCGGTGTCCAGCCCCAGGCTGGGGATCAGGCGCGAGCCCAGGGTGAATCCTCGGATGGAACCATGCCCGAGGCCACCGACCTGGACATGGCCGCACTGGGCCAGATGGAGGAGGGCCGAAGCGAATGGGGACGCCTTCCACAGCGCGTCCGCGAGATCATCATGCAGTCCAGGCGTGATCGAGTCAGTGCGCTCTATCAGCAGGCCACCGAGGCGTACTACCGCAGGCTGGCTGAGGCACGCGATCCATGAATCCATGCACCGTGTTCATGATGGTCGGTGCGTTGATGATGGGGCAGGCGGAACCGGCGCCAGACCAGCCGCCGCGCAGTGCGCAGAACGCGCCAGCCGACGGCGAGATGACGCCCGAGAGCGTGGAGGCGGTCCGCCGCGGCCTTCGTCACCTGGCCTCGCTGCAGAACCAGGATGGCTCCTTCGGCCGCGGCGCCTACAGCCAGCACGTGGGCATCACCTCGCTGTGTGCCCTGGCCTTCATGGCCGATGGCAACCTGCCTGGCCGAGGCCCGTATGGCGAGAACGTCCGCAAGGCACTCGCCTTCGTGCTGGAACACGCATCGGAAACGGGACTTCTGGCGGCCGAGGAGGGCCACGGCCCGATGTACGGGCACGGATTCGCCACGCTCTTTCTGGGCGAGATCTACGGCATGACGACCGAGGACAACCGGGTACGGGACACGCTGGTCCGCGCGGTCAACCTGATCGTGCAGAGCCAGAACGAGGAAGGCGGGTGGCGGTACAACCCGGTTCCCTACGACGCCGACGTGAGCGTGACCATCTGCGAGGTCATGGGTCTGCGCAGCGCCCGCAATGCGGGCATCAAGGTTCCCAAGGAGACCATCGATCGCGCCGTGGCCTACGTGCGCGGTTGCCAGAATGGCGATGGGGGCTTCCGGTACATGCAGGTGATGGGTCCCAGTGGTTGGCCACGCACCGCAGCCGGCGTGGCCACGCTGTTCTACGCCGGCATCCACTCCGATGACTCGATCGACCGTGGACTGCAGTACCTGAAGCTGTTCGCCATGCCCCAGGGCGCCGGTCCACTGCAGGAGCCGCACTACTTCTACGGCCACTACTACGCGGTGCAGAGCATGTATCTGGCTGGTGGCGAGGCATGGCGCACCTGGTGGCCCAGAATCCGTGACGAGCTGGTGGAATCGCAGACACATCAGGGAGGCTGGGTCGATTACCAGGCGGGCCCTGCCTACAGCACCGCCATGGGTCTGATCATCCTGCAGATGCCTCGGCGATATCTGCCCATCTTCCAGAAGTGAACGTGCAACACCCAATCCATGCCCTGCTTGCGGCGGCAGCCTTGGCCAGTGTGGGCAGACCAACGCACGCGGCGCGCATGCAACAGGCCGATCCTGGACCGGCGACGCGCCTTGAGGCATTGGATGCCACGGGCGCATGGACACATCCCGAGGCCACGATGGCGGATGAGCCGAAGGTCGACGCATGGCCCGGGTGGATGGCGGCGCGATGGAGCGGCAGGTCGGTGGAGGCGCCTGGATCGCGCAGCGTGATGCTGCTGCAGGATGGACAGCGTGTCACGGGCGCCTTCGTGAACCAGCCCGGTCCCATGCGCTGGCGCAGCGGGTTGCTGGGGACGGTGGATCTGGACCTGGAACGCGTGCGCGGCATCGGACCGCTGGATCATCGTGTGCAGCCTGGTGCAACGCAGGATCGCGTGCTGCTGGTGAACGGTGATCACCTGGAGGGCTTCGTCGAGGACATCTCGATGGACCGGGGCGTACGGTTGCATGAAGTCGTCAATCAGGACGCGGGATCCTGGCACGCCCTCGGAGCCGTGAAGGCCATCGAACTGGCGGAGCGACCCGAGGACGCCGACCATCGTGCCGGATGGATGGTGTGGCTGGATGACGGTTCCCGTGTGACGATGGATACCTGGCGGTTCGAGCAGGATCACGTGGTGCTGGAGGGCCTTCGGCTGCCGGGCATGGAGCGCACACGACAGGTCGCCCGGGAGCGTGTGGTGGCGATTGCGCGTTCCGATGCGGCCATGCGGCCACTGGCGGATCTGCCTGTGCAGGTCTCCCTGGGCGAGACGTCGGGCCGTCTTGCGGCAGCGCGGGTGATCACGCCGGTCGGCATCTGGCCCCTGGACCTGGGCCCCATGCGTCTTTGTGGCCCCGGCCGATTCGAGTGGACGTTGCCGGCGGGATCCTGGATGCTGCAGGCCACGCTGGTGGTGCCCACGGAGGTGCGTGCAGTCGCCGGTTGCACCGTCCGTGGTCTCGATGGAGACCAGGAAATGGTTCGGCTGGAAGTCAACGCGAACTTCCAGCCGCAGGTCATCCGGTTTCCTTGCCGATCCGGCCGCGCCAGCCTGGAGATCCTGACCAGGGATCGTTCGCCGGTGGGAGGTGTCGTGGAGCTTCGCGACGCCCTCACGCATCCGATGACGGGTGACGCAGCGGGAGCCAGCGGCTTCCGGACCAGCGCTCCATCCGCACCGGACGGTCGGGATGGCGAGGATCCACGGTGACCCGCGTGGCGTGATCACGGCAGGTGACCGCGCGGGGCACCCCAGCCAGCACCACCGCGAACCGGTCTCGCTGGAACCGCTTGCGTGCGGTGCTCTGCATCACGTGTTCCGGTCGAACCCATTCACAGAGGGCTCCCGCGATCGGCCGCCAACCACCATGATGCGGCAACTCCATCACCCATGGACGACGGATGTCGACCCGGCCGAGCAAGGGTGCGATCGCCTGATCCTGCGCGTCGCCAAGCAGCAGGAGGGCGGGCCGGTCAGGCCACGTGGGATGCATGATCCTGAAAACCAGGCTTCCGTCGTTGGTGGCTGTGGGGTGGAATCCATCCGGTGGGTGGAGGCACTCCCAGGTCAACTGGCCCTGCCGAAAGCTCTCGCCGGCCACCATCGCGCGGTGCGGCACCCCTATGGCTTTCATGATGTCCACCATGGTGCCTGCGGCGGATGACGGGCCGGCACCCTGCCATGGCTGGGTCAGCAGCACCTGGTCCACCTGAAGGGCGGCCAGAACTTCCGGCAGCGCCGCGTAGTGATCAAGGTGTGGGTGGCTCACCACGACAGCCTGAAGGCGATTCACGCCCAGTGCGCGCAGGGCTGGAACGATGGTGCTGGTACCCATCCCCTGCCGCGAGATCGAGCCCACGTCGAACAGGATGCGGTGGCCCGCATGCTCGATCAGGTGCACGCTGCCATCACCGATCGAGAGCATGGTCCATCGAATGCAAGACGCATCCGGTTCGGCGGGTGTGGCCCGCGAAGCGAGCCATGGCCACGACATCCAGGCCAGCAGCGACAAGGCAAGCGTGCGGCGAATCGCACTTGGCATCGGTTCCGTCCATATCACGGCCAGCAGCACCAGTGTCGTCACGGCCCACCACCACGGCCATGGCTCCAGCGTCATGTCGGCTCCAGGCAACCAACCCACGCCTCGCACACACCACAGGAAGAGCCACCCCATGCACCACAGGATGGACCCCAGCAGCAGGTGCAAACCCGGGATCCAGCCCAAGGCAGCCGTGAACGAGGCCGTCACGGTGAGAACGGCCGCCAATGGTCCGAGCACGGTGCTGGCCGGCGCGCACCATGGACTGGCCGATCCGAAGTGGGCCATGGTCACGGGCATGGAGACCATCCATGCGGCGAGGCTGGCGGCACATGCCAGGCGGGCGCCGCGCCATGCCGGCATGCGGCAGGCCTGCAGCACCTGGTCCACTGGGCCCGAGCCATACCGCAGCGCCAGAACGGCCCCGTAACTGAGCTGAAATCCAGCATTCAAGGCCATCCAGGGATCCGCGATCAACGTGGCCATGCATGCAGCAGCCAACAGTCCGTCGGCCCTCCAACCCCTTCCCATGGCCAGCGCGGCACCAGCCATCACGCCAGCCACGCCGGCTCGCAGCACCGACACCTCGATGTCCACCACCAGCAGGAACACCAGACCCACCAGCATCAAGGCCCAGCCACGCACGCCTCCTGGCACCCTCACCAGTTCCATGGTCACCATGGCGGCGCCGAACAGCACGGCCACGTTGAAGCCGCTGATGGCCAGAAAGTGCGTCAGGCCGGTGCTCGAGAACACGGCACGCAACGCGGCGTAGCCGTTGCGCTGCCTCCCGGTGGTCATGGCCACCACCAGCGTGGAGACGTCGTCCGTGCCCGATCCCGGCATGCCACACACCAGATTGCGATCGACCCAGCGTTGCAGGTGACAGCGCCACCGCTGCAACTGGCTGGCCGCTTCCAGTCGGGTCGGCGGCACCTCCAGCGTCACCTGGCCCACCCAGTTCCGGCGCCACGTGTGAAGCCGCATGTCGACCTGGCCGGGATTCTCAGGCTCACCCGGCGGCTGAAGCCAACCGATGCCCTCGACCAGGTCTCCGGGCAGCAGATGGTCCGCGGTCATGGGCACTCGCAAGGTCACCATTCCGAACGCGGGCAGCCAGGCGTTCATGTCCGACACCGACACCAAGGACGCCTTGGCTCGCCAGGATGGCGCTGCCGTGGCCACCTGAAAGCGGTCCAGCGCATCCATGGCCGCGGGATCCGGCGGGCGAAAGCCCTCCACAAGCCGTGCCCGCACCCGCACCAGCATCGGGGAATCGGATGGCGCCGCGACCATCCCATGCCTTTGGTCGCGCTGGCTTGCCATGCCGCCATGCACCAGGCCCATGCATGCAACGGTCAGGAGCAGCGTCCACCAACCGATCCATGGCCGATGGCGCATGATCCAGCTCATGCATGCCAGCACCAGCGTGGCCATCAGACCGGCGTCCACGCATGCATCGGCGGCAGGCGAGGGCGGCATGCAAAGTCCCCCACTCACGCCGGCCATGAACCCCAGGGCCACACGAAGACCGGGCACGCTGCCGCGCATGCGGACAGCGTGACGGCGTTCCGGTCACCTCCCGCGACTCAGGGCCTTTTTTCCTGTTCCACCAACCGATCCAGCAAAATCCGGACCCGGCGGCTGTCCAGCAGGTCGCGGGCCATCGTGGCCGCATCCCTCCAGGACAGGCGGTGCCCCCCCACCACCAGCGCCACGGCCGCGTTGGCCACCAGCATGTCACGACGAGCCCCCACATCACGCCCATCGAGCAGGCGGTTGGCGATCTCCACCGCCTCCGCAAGGCTGTGGGCCGGCTCTGGCGGCTCGGCGTGGGCACGGATGCCGAACATGGAGGGTTCCAGTGTGCCCTCTTCGGTCACCACGCCACGCTCCACGTGCACGTACCGCGTGGCATGGGTCACGCTCACCTCGTCCAGTCCATCCATGCCATGCAGCACCATGGTCTGCACCGACCCCATGGCCGCCAGCGTCTCGGCCACCGGCATCAGCAGCCGCTCATCCCAGACGCCCACGACCTGCCGCAGCGCTCCCGCCGGATTGCAGAGCGGACCCACCACATTGAAGATGGTTGGCATGCCCAGCTTGCGGCGCACGGCGGCCGCATGGGCGGCACCAGGATGGTGGCTCGGCGCCATGCAGAAGCAGAAGCCCACGTCGTCGAGCAGGCGAGCCTCGTCCTCGGGTGTCGCATCCACCCGCACACCCAGTGCGGCGAGCGTCTCGGCGCTGCCGAAGCTGGTGCGCGAGCGGTTGCCGTGCTTGGCGACTGGACAACCCGCGGCGGCCGCAACCAGACCGGCCAGCGTGCTCGCGTTGAAGACCTTGGGAGCACCGCCCGTGCCACAGGTGTCCAGGATGCGCTCGGGTGGTGTGCGACACGGTACACGGACGGCCCTGGACATGGCCGCCTCGACAAGGCCAAGCAGCTCCTGCGACGTGGGCACGCGCAGGGCGAGGGCTCCGAGCCAGCGGGCCAGGTGATCCTCCGGCACGTGCCCATCCATGATGGCACGCATGGCTGCCGCAGACTGCGGCCGCGAGAGGGCCTGTCCGTCCTCCACGTGTGCCAAGGTGTCCAGAAACGGATCCATGCTCATGAGGACTTCTCGTAGGCGGCCAGCAACCGCTGGATCTTCACCTGGTCGGGGTTGATCTGCAGCGACTTGCGGAAGGCGGCGCGAGCCTCCTCCAGCGTGGCGGCGTTCGGCCGCTCCTCAAGCAGCCAGGTGTTGAGAAGGTTCACGCCCACGCCGTTCCAGCCCGGCCAGTACTGCCCATCGGTGCGCACGCTCTCCCGGTAGCCGTCGAGGCTTCGCGTGTAGTCGCCAAGCCGGAAGTAGGCCCATCCCAGCCGTTCCCAGCTGCTGGCCGAGGGCGCCACGCGCACCAGCAGGTTGGCCGCGTTCACGGCCTCGCGGTAACGCCGGCTCTGGGCATAGGCGTTGAGCAGGTTCATCAGCAGCTGGGGCGTGGGCTCCATCAGCTCGGCCGCCATCTCGTACTGCACGATCGCGTCATCCGGCCGACGGGCCCGCTCGTAGGCCACGCCCAGGTTGATGCGGGCCACACCGGACTCGGGCTGCAGCTTCACGGACTTCTCCGCGAAGGTGATGGCGCTCAGCGGCTGGTCCAGTTGCAGGTAGGCCGTGGCCATGTTCAGGTTGGCATCGAAGTCGTCGGGACGGATCAGCAACGCACGGTGATAGCTGCGGATGGCGTCGATCAGGCGGTTCAGCACCTGCAGGGCCTTGCCACGTCCAAAGTGGGCCTGGAAGTTCTCGCCATCCAGCGACGAGGCGTTGCCGTAGGCCACCTCGGCCTTCTCCCACTCCTGAAGGTTCATCCGCATGTCGCCCACGCCAACCCAGGCATCAGGCAACCTTGGATTCTCTCGCAGCACGTCCTCGAAGATGGCCAACGCAGCCTCGTAGTCGCCCCGGTCCGCGCGGGACCTCGCCTTGTCCAGTTGCACCGCCTCGATCGCGGTGGGCTCGGCGGGACCCTTGCGGCCCAGCGCGGGGGCCGGGGTCTCGCCGCGGATCTGGTCCAGCGATCGCACCTTGCAGGCCGGGAGCGTGCACAGCACCAGCAACACCGGCACCAGGGCACGAGCCACCCGCCCCACCCGCGTGGTGGCCCTGGCAAGCCTTCGAAGGCGTGCGGCGTTCTCGACATCCCACGGACGGCCACGGAACGTGCCTTCCTTGGGGGTCTCCATGATCATCGGCACCCTTGCCCAGGCCTTTCGGCGCAGGATGGCGCCGAACGCGCTGGCCCCACAGGTGCCCTCCAGGATATGCGCGTGCCGATCCTTGCGACTTCCACAGGGTGCCTGCGAGTCGTTCATGTGGAACACGCGGACATTCCGGGCACCCAGTTCCCGGCACATGCGATCCACCACGACCTTGGCCTTGGCCGGCGTGTCCATGCACCATCCCGCCGCCACCGCGTGGCAGGTGTCCACGCAGAAGCCCACCCGTTCCGGCTGCCGCACCATGTCGCGCACCAGGGCAAGATGGCGGAACTGGTACCCAAGCGTGGTGCCCGCTCCCACGGTGTTCTCCAGGCAGGTGATCACGTGAAAGCCGGGCAGGTCGCGGTGCAGCTCATCCAGGCTGGCAGCAAGGGTGCGCAGGCCCTCCATCTCGTCGCGGGAGGGTTGCGATTCCAGGCCATTGGGTTCACCGGGCTTCCGAACGGAACGAAGGTGGGCGCCCGGGTGCATCACGCAGAGTCGTATGCCGAGGGCCTCGCATCGTTCCAGTTCACTCCGCTGCAAGGCGATGGACCTGCGCCGCTGCGAAGCGTCGGGTCCCGCCAGGTTCACCAGGTAGCTGTTGTGGCTGACGGTGCGATGATCCTCGGGATCGGACCAGCCAGCATCGCGCAGGGCCTTGAACCATTCGGCGATCTCCGACGTGCCCGGGGCCTTGGGGTTCCACTGGCGCTGGTTGGCCGTGAACACCTGCACGCAGTCCAGGCCCAACGCCACGGCCTGTCGAACTGCGTTGGCCGGTCCACCGGCGGCGCTGCAATGGCTGCCGATGCGGGGCATGATCAGGCCTTGTCGCTGTCCAGGGCACGGGCCGCGGCCACGATCCGCTCCGCGGTCCGCACGGCCGCGAACCCCGCCTCGGCATCCACGAAGGGCTTGCGCCCGGTCCGGATGGCGTCGACGAAGTCCTCCAGTTGCAGCCGCAGCGGCTCACCGGCCGCCACGTCCAGCGGCTCCATCGAGACCAGTTCCAGCCAGTTCACGGAACTGAGGTCCGCACCGGCCTTCAGCCGGGACCGGATCTCGCCCATGCGGGCATCGTTGGCGGTGCGGCGCACCACCGTGCCCTTGCGCTCCTGAAAATCGGCGCTCACGTAGGCATCCGGCGAGATCAGGCGCATCTTGCGCTCGGTCTTCATGGCCAGGCGGCTGGCGGTCACGTTGGCCACGCAGCGGTGCCCGTTGCGGTCGGGTGGAAAGGTGAGTCGGGCATTGCACACGTCCTCGCTGTCACCCAGCACGCTCACGGCGCTGGCGTCCACGCGTTCGGGTTCGCGCTCCATCAGCATCAGCAGCACATCGATGTCGTGGATCATCATGTCCAGCACCACGCCCACGTCCACGCTGCGGAACGTCATGGGGCTGATGCGGTCCACCTCCACGAAGCGCGGCATGCCCAGTCCCAGCCTGCGGATGGCCACCATGACGGGGTCATAGCGGACCACATGTCCCACCTGAAGCAGGGCTCCGCTGCGCGCGGCGGCATCGGCGATGGCACGGGCCTCGTCCACGCTGGGCGCCAACGGCTTCTCGATCAGGCAATGGATGCCTCGGGCCAGCAGCGATTCGGCCGCAGCCCGGTGATGGATGGTGGGCGTGGCAATCACCACCACGTCCACCCCGGCCTCGATCAGGCCCTCGACGCTGTCGAATCCCATGCCTCCAAACTGCTCCTGCATGTCCGCGCGCCGATCGGCATCACGGTCCACCACCCCGACCAGCTCCAGTCCATCCAGTTGCGTGCCCAGGCGGACATGGTGCCTGCCCATGCGACCCACGCCGACGACCCCATACCGAAGCGTGCCTGTGGCTGCCTGCATTCGTGCAGGATAGTCGCGAGAATCAGTCCGGAATGCGGTAGCGGTTCCGCTCACGCTCGGCCCTTCGGTCGTCGCGCTGCATCGTCTCGTGCGCCAGCGTCAGGCTTGCGGCCAGCCGCCAGACCATGATCCACGCCATTGCCACGCCCATCAGGTAGCCAAGGACCGTGACATGAAACAACGACTCGATCGGCTGGGTGAAGCCTGGCAGCTGCATGAAGCGCCATCGCCAGGCAAGCGTGACAGGCTGCAGCAGCAGCGCCACCATCCAGCACCATCCCCAGACAAGCGCCATGCGGGCCGGAACCTCGTCGCGCAGGAACGTGGCTGCTCGCCCCACATGACGCAGGGCCAGGATCCACGGGATCTGGGCCACGATGCCCACGAGCATGGCGGCGATCCTCCACGTCTCGCCCTGGGGAGCCTGGGTGGCGGGTTGGGATGCCACCACCTGGTTCCTCAGGATGGCCATGATCATGAGCGGCACCATGGCCCAGCATCCCAGCTGCATGAACGGAAGAGCCGCCCGCCAGCGGCTTCCGGCGTCCAGGTGCAGCCAGTCCGTTCCCGGCATGGTCAACGGGCGGCTCCAGAGCCACGCCACCACGGGTAGCACCATGGGAACAGGCACCGCGGCCCACTGGGGATCCATGGTGAGCGTGATGCCCAGGAACCTGTTCATCGATCCGCCCATCAGCAGGCTGCACAGCATGGCCATGGTCAGCAGCAGGGCCGCCGTCAGGTATCGCACCAAGACCGGCAGCACCATGCCCGGTCCTTCCAGGTGCAGTTCACTCTCGCGCCACGGCTCGCGGGCCTTGGGAACATGGCCGCACTCCGGGCACCGGATCGGCGGCGGGAAACCCACCAGCGGATAGCCGCATCGAATGCATGCGGGGGCACCGCCGACCGTGCTCATGTGCGTGCGGCGACTCCGCCGGCGCGGATCGGCTCGTGGCCCGTCACACGCGCCACGGCCCTTCGGAACATGCGAAGTCCAAGAGGCTCGTCGCGCGTGCGATCAGGGGCAAGACGTGTCCACCATGGATGCTGTGTCCACCGCGTGAAGCGTTCCGGATGGGGCATCAAGCCCAGCACCAGGCCTGACGGATCGCAGATGCCCGCCACGGCGCCCATGCTGCCGTTGAAGTTGTCGGCGTCGTGATAGCGCAGGGCGATCTGGCCCTTCGCCTCCAGCCTGGCCAGCGTGTCTGGATCGGTCACGAATCTCCCCTCGCCATGGGCGCTGGGCATCAGGTCGGCATCGGGATCGATCGGCAGTCCGGCGGTCCACACGCAGCGGGTCTCGGCGGGAACGCTCACGCGTGTCCACACGTCGCGGAACCGGGCGGAGCGATTGCGGCACAGCGCCACGGAGGGCGCCGCAGCCACCGTCGGCCAGCGGCCCGGTTCGGCACCGGGCAGCAGGCCCGCCTGCACGGCGATCTGGAATCCATTGCAGGGGCAGATCATGGGCACGCCACGATCGATCGCTGCGGCGAGCGCCGGGTACACCGCGTCGCGCATCAGCACCGCCATGATGCGTCCGGCCGCGATGTCATCACCGTAGCTGAACCCGCCCGGCAAGCCGATCAACTCGAAGCGATCCACCAGGGCCGGCTCCCGCCGCAAGCGCTCCAGCAGCACGAGTTCGGGCTGCGCCCCCGCGGCCGCGAAGGCCTGCGCCAGTTCGCCATCGCAGTTGATGCCCGGTGCCGTGATCACCAGCGCCTTGGGTCGAGCGGACATCACCAGCCCTCCTCACCCAGGTTCCAAGCGTTCCGCAGCGACTCCAGCGGCACACGGGTGCCGCCCACCACCAGGGCCTGTTCCGCGTCGAACCGTCCGATCACGGCGTGCGGCACCGATCCCAGCGCCTTCTGCAATGCGGTCAGGGATGCCGGCTCCACCTCCAGCAGGTAGCGCGAGGGATCCTCGGCAAAGGCCCGCTGCCACGGATCGACGGTCCCCGACACCGGCATGGCATGCAGATCCAGCCGAAGACCCACGCCACCCGCAAAGGCCATCTCGGCCGCGGCCACCAGCACGCCGCCCTCGCTGCAGTCATGGGCGCTGCGGACCACGCCTTCACGGATGGCCGCGGCCACGGCCCGCGCCGCGGCAGGGCCGGCCTTCAGGTCCACCCGGGGCAACGCGTCATCACCCCCACGCACGCCCACGTGGCGTGCATGCGAGCCGCCCATGCGTCCATGCGTCATGCCGACCAGCACCAGCACGTTGCCGGCCTTCTTGGCATCCATGGTCAGGCACCGCATCACGTCTGGCACCACGCCCAGGCCCGAGATCAGCAGCGTGGGCGGAATCTGGATCGTGCGACCATCCTCGGTGGTGAACTGGTTGTTCAGCGAGTCCTTGCCGCTGATGAAGGGCGTGCGGTACGCCACGGCCGCGTCCAGGCAGGCTTGGGCCGCACGCACCAGGCTTCCCATGTTGCGAGGATCCTTGCAGCTGGGCCAGCAGAAGTTGTCCAAGATGGCGATGCGATCCGGATCCGCTCCCACGCACACCAGGTTGCGCACGCACTCGTCCACGGCAGCCAGGCCCATCCAGTACGGATCCGCCGCAAGTCCCGTGGCCAGGCCGTTGCCGATGGCCACGCCCAGCGCGCTGTCCGGAAGGGGCTGGATCACCGCGGCATCACTCGGCCCCGCGTGGGGACCGGCCAGCGGCTTGATCACGCTGCCGCCCTGCACCTCGTGGTCGTACTGGCGCACGATCCAGGCCTTGCTGGCGATGTTGGGGTGGGCCAGCAGGGCGAGCAACGCGTCCTGCATCGAGGCCGGTTCGGCCACGGGCTGCACGGCTGGCTGCTGCGCCTGGGCCCAGGCTGGATCCCACACGGCGTCGCGCGTGGGTGTGGGAAGTCCTTCCTCCAGGAACACCGTGGAGAGGCGTCCCACCTCGGTTCCTTTCCAGCGCAGCACCAGCTCGCGATCAGGTGTCCCGAAGGTGCCCAGATCGCACCACTCCACCTGATGATCGCGACAGATCTGGTCGAGCGACGCAAGCCGATCCGCGGGCACGGCCAGCACCATGCGCTCCTGTGCCTCGCTGATCCACACCTCGGTGGGACTCAGGCCCTGGTACTTCAGGGGGGCGCGATCCAGGTGCACTTCGGCGCCCAGCCTGGCTCCCATCTCCCCCACGGCGCTTGAGAAGCCGCCGGCACCGCAATCGGTGACGGCGTGAAAAAGCGGACCATCCGCCGCGTCGCGGGCCGCCAGCAGCGCATCGAGCGTCTTCTTCTGGGTGATGGCATTGCCGATCTGGACGGCGTGGCCAAACTCGTCGGCATGACCATCGGTGAGCTCGGCGCTGCTGAAGGTGGCGCCGTGGATGCCGTCGCGACCTGTGCGACCGCCCATGACCACGATGTGGTCGCCCGCCCTGGCCTGCCCGCGGATCAGGTCACGCGGCATCAGCCCCACCACGCCGCAGTAGACCAGCGGATTGCCCACGTAGCGCGGATCGAACCAGACCGCACCATTGAGGGTTGGAATGCCCATCCGGTTGCCGTAGTCCCGCACGCCGGCCACCACCTGCCGAAGGATGCGTGCCGGCGGCAGGCATCCCTTGGGCACGGCGGCATCCGGTGGCGCCACGCAGAACACGTCGGTGGCGGCGATCGGTCGTGCCACCAGGCCGGTGCCCATCACGTCGCGGATGCAGCCGCCGGCGCCCGTCGCCGCACCACCGTAGGGCTCGATGGCGCTGGGGTGGTTGTGCGTCTCCACCTTCATGCAGATCGCATGGCGCTCATCCAGGGCGATCACGCCCGCGTTGTCCACGAACACGCTCAGGCACCAGTCGATCGAGTCCGCATGACCCGGCTCCATCAGCCGGTGCGTGGCCGCGGCCACGGTCCGCTTGAGCAGGTTGTCCACCACCAGCGCGTCACCTTCCCGCGTGTGGCCGTCCAGCTTCCCGGCGCGGTCCAGCAGGCTCGGTGACCCCGGTGCCAGCCCGGCCTCTCGATAACGCACGCGGCTCTTGAGCGTCTTGTGCACGCAGTGCTCGCTCCAGGTCTGGGCCAGCGTCTCCAGCTCGATCTCGCGTGGCTCGCGACCCTGCCGCCGGTACTCCCGCTGGATCGCCTGCATCTCCTCCAGACTCAGGAACAGGTGCGCCGTGCGACTCAGTTGCTCCAGCGCGGCGTCGGTCAGGTCCCTCAGCGGAACATGGTGCACCGCAGCGTCATGGGGTCGGGCCACGGCAAAGCCCGCCGGCTGCCATGGCGCAGCATGCACCGCATGCACCACCGGGTTGGCCAGCACGCGTTGCCCGATGGCGTCGGCCTGGTCGCGACTCACCCCTTCCAGGTCCCATCGCTCGCCGGTGAGCACCCGGACCCTCGAACCGGTCAGTTCCAGGATCGCCGCCTCCACGCTCTCGGCCGCCGGGTCGGTCACGCCGGGCAACGGCAGCACCTCCACCACCTGTCCGCGCGCTGCCGCCGCGCCCATGGTGGCCTGCTGCGTGAGTGGATCCACCAGCACCTCACGCAGCACCTGTTGCAGTTGATCGTCGCTCAACGATCCCTCGACCAGATACACCTGCGCGGCATGCATCGCCAGTGGCCGGGGCATGCCGGCCTGCTGCAGTTCAGCCTGGACGGACGCGGCTCGCGTGTCCGCCATCTGCGGGGCGGGCCGAACCTCGACCCGGTGCACGGTGGTCATGGCCGCAGGATAACTCGGTGGCCTGCAGGGCCGGACACATGATCTGGTTGTGATGGCTGGCGGCGGTTCAGAACACAAGCTGCAGCTGGGTCCGCATCACGAACTGGTCGCTGGCGCTGATGCGCCAACCTGCCGGCAGGTTCTGCCAGGCGAAGTTGATGTCGGTGATGCCGTAGCCGAAGTCGATCGTCCACTTCAGGTCCTGGCCGTCGATGTACCAGTTCAGGCCGGTGGTGATCACGTTGTACGGGTTCTGGAACTGGATCTGTCCCAGCTCACCCAGCGCGCCAGAGGCCAGGCCATCGGTGTTCTGGAAGGAGATGTAGCCGTACTCGTACCGCACGTACCACTCCCACTTGGGAGCGATGTAGAGGGACGGCTGCAGCGTGAAGCCCCAGGCGTTCACGTTGCCCACCGAGGGGGTGGCCACGTTGGGGTTCTGGAAGTTGGTGGCGTACGTGGTGTTGGAGTCCACGTAGTTGTAGAAGAACGAGCCGAACACGCTGGCCCCGCCCATGTTCCACTGGAAGTCGGCCGTGACCGCGTCCCAGTAGTTCTCCGGCAGGCCCGTGTCGCTCGGCGGGTTCGCCTCCACCTGGTCCGGCCGGGATCCCTGCGTGTGAAACGCCAGGCCCAGCAGCAGTCCCTGCTGACCGCCCATCGGGCTGGTGAAGCTGTTGAAGTCGGTCCACGATCCGAAGGGCTTCCACTCCAGTCGCGTGGTGAAACTGTAGCTGGCGCTCTGCACCGACCAGGGCGCGTTGAGCGGGCTGGTGGACATCACCTGCAGCTGGGTGCCGGCCACGTTGGCGGAACCGCCGCTGTCCACGGAGAGGTTCCAGCGGAAGTCGTCCCCCTGGTACTGCAGCTCGATGCCCTGCGTGTACCAGAGTCCGTAGTTGCGCACGATGGTGCTGCGACTCACGGCCATCTGGTTCTTCTCGGTCACCAGCTGCTCACGGGCATAGGGCGATCGGTACTGTCCGAACCTGAAGCTCCACTCGTCGGCGAACGCGATCCGCACCCATGCGTCGAGCAGGTACAGGTTGCCCGAGGCGGACTGGCCCTGCACGCTGTTGAAGTTGCCCGGCTCGGTGCCCAGGTCGTAGGACCGCGTCAGGGCCACATTGGTGCGGACCATGTACTCCACGGCGGGGCTGAACACGTGGCCACGAAAGACCAGCTCGTTGTAGTTGCTGTCGAAGCCATAGTTGCTCTCCACCGGGTCTGGAATGGTGAAGGGCGTCTTGAATCCGTTGGGTGAGGTGAGATCGATCTGGTTGTCGCGCACCTGGCTCCACATGAACCTTGGCTGCACCAGGCCCTCGATCTGCAGCTTGAACCGTCCATCCGGGCTGGCCAGGAAGAATCCGTCGTTCCAGCCGGCGGTCATGGCGTCCTGACGCAGGTTGGATCGCGTCTCGGCATCCGCCAGCATGTCGGACACCACCCCACGGATCTGGTCCGCCCGCTCCTGGCTGAGCCACTTCTCGCCCTCGAGCGCCTTCAGTTCGGCGACCTGGCCTTCCAGGGACTTGTTGCGGCGCTCCAGGCTGTCGATCCGCTTGAGCAGGTCCGAGAGCGTGGTGGCGTTGGTGTCGCCGACCGGTTCGGTCACCTCGTCGGCCCGGGCCGTGGCAGCAAACCCGACCACGGCCGCTGCAAGCCATGCGCCGCAAGTGCCCTTGAGGGATCGGGTTGGACCGGTTCCGGGGGTCATGAAGGATCTGAAATGGTACCACCGACCGTCTTCCGATCGGCCACGGTCACCATCGGCATGGAGGGCCCAGTGACCGCACAACCGCCAAGGGAATTCATCCAGCACCCGGCAGCGGGCCACGGACCGCAGATGCCGCAAGCCGCCCCGCCGAGATCACGGGACGCCGGCTCCACGGACCAGTGATGCTGCTCAGAACTGAAGTTGCAGCTGGGATCGGACCACCACCTGATCACCGCCACCCTTGGGTTCCACCCGGAAGGCCGTCCCCGCGATGTTGGCTCCGTAGATCCCGTTGTTGAACCAGACCGGGTCGGTGGCCCAGCTGAGATCGGTGGTCCACTTCACCGTGGGTCCGGCAAGGAACCAGTTGAATCCGATGGCATAGATGTTGGTCCGGCCGGCGTTGAACACGTTGGCTGAACCCGTGGTGGTGCCGTTGGGAATGTCGTTGTAGCCGCGGTTCTGCGTGTTCAACCACTCCCACCGGCCGAACAGTTCCACATGGTCCAGGACAAAGAAACCGCCCTGCACCACGGCGCCATAACTGTTGATCGTGCTGCCGGCATTCGAGGTCGAGGCGGGGATCGAGTAGGCCGTGTTCATCACGAAGTAGCCGAACAGGTTGGCCCCACCCAGGTTCCAGCTGGCGTCGACGGACCAGGTGAAGAAGGTGCCATCGGCATTTCCGTTGAGCGGAACGTTGTTGCTGCCGGTGAAGGGACTGTTGGACTGCTGGCCACCGCGTTGCCAGTTGAACCATGCGTTCAGCAGCACGCCCTCGCCACCACCCGGAAAGCTGGTCATGTCCCGGAACATCCCCCAGTCACCGTGCGGAACCCAGCCCACGTGCCCCGTCACGGCCCACTCGGCGAACCCCGCGCCCTGATTCATGGGCATGGGACCCGTGGACACGCCGTTGTTGAAGCCGGCGATGGATCCGGTGTTGCCGTTGCTTCCACCGTCGTTCAGCATCACCTCGGCCACGATCCGATGGTCCTGCCAGGTGGCCATCGCGCCCTGCGTGAACTTGGTGCTGAACATCTGGTCCACCAGCGAGCGTTCCACGGCCAGCTGCCGGCGGCTGCTGGTGATCTCCTCGCGAAGGAATGGGCTCTTGAACTGGCCGATGCTCAGGCGCCAACCCTCGCCAAGGTCCTTGATGATCATCGCCTCCTCAAGACCCATGGTGCTGAAGCCAGCCAGACCGTTGTTGTTGCCGCCCGGCGTGCTGAAGGCGTTGCTGTTCTGGTTGTACAGGAGCACGATCCGGTACATCCAGCTCGGATCCACCACGTGTCCGAAGAAGTCCAGCTTCATGCGGCGCACCTCGAAACCCGCCGCGGTCTTCTTGTACGCACCCTGGCTTGGCGCGCCGCCACCGCGGTTCACGCCCGCACCGGGATTGGCGTTCAGGATGTTGTTGTCACGGTCGCTGTAGAACCCGGCGGAGTAGCGAACCTGGATCTGGGCGCCCAGATTCAGACGGAACGTTCCATCCGGACTCGCGATGAAGAATCCACGATCGGCGTAGCCCACGGTGGGCCTGCCCGTGCCCAGGTTGGCCCGCGTCTCGGCGTCCTTGTAGACCCCCTCCACCACACGGCGGATCTCGGTCGCACGCTCCTCGCTCAGCCAGCGTTCCTGGGACTGGGCCTGCAGCTCGCTCACGCTGCCCTGCAGCGAGCGGTTCTGCCGTTTCAGGTCCTCCATGCCCTGCAGCAGCTCGGTGTTCTGCTGGCGCAGGGCCTCCATCTCCCGCAGGATCCGCTCGAGCCGCTCCTGGTCGGCATCCTGCCCGCCAGCGGCGCCGGTGGCCATGCCCAAGGCCGCCAGCAGCGGGATCAGCACACGGGTTGGCGAGCGCATCGGGGCCATGGCTGCGCGTACAGGCTAATCGAACAAAGGAAAACCCCCCAGCCCTTGGAAGGGACTGGGGGGTTGAGTCTGAGTGATCGGACCGTACAGCAGGTCCGTTGGATGACGCTTGAGACAGCTCCGATCAGAACAGGAGCTGCAGCTGGCTGCGGAACACGAGCTGTCCGCCGCCATTGGCACCCTGGGTACGGTAATCCGCACCGGCGATGTTCTGTCCGAACAGGCCGGTCTGGAAGACCACGGGGTTCCAGCTCACCGCGAAGTCCGTCGTCCACTTGACGTTCTTCGAGATGTACCAGTTGGCGCCGATGGTGCCGATGTTGTTCACGAACGCGCTGTTGGGGGTGTTGAGGAGGATGTCATCACCCGCGACGTTGGTGTTCTTGTTGACGGTGTTCATCCACTCCCAACGAGCGAACAGCTCGATGTCGTCGGTGAGGAAGTAGCCGCCCTGAATGACCACGCCGTAGGTGTTGATGTCACCCTGACCGCCGGGAAGGCTGTACGAGGTGTTCATCATCCAGGCGGCAAAGATGTTGGCTCCGCCCAGATCCCAGGTGGCGTCGACGGTCCAGCTGAAGAACTCGCCATCGGCGTTGCCGTTGGCGGGAACCGCTGCACCACCCACGTTGGTCAGGTTGCCCTGCTGGCCACCACGCTGCCAGTTGATGCCACCGCCCACGAGCAGGCCGGCGGCCTCGCCACGGAAGCTGGTCAGGTCATCGAACTGGGCCCAGTTGCCGAAGGCCATGAACTCCACGCGGCCGGTGAACGCCCACTGCACGAAGCCCGCACCAGTGTTGGCGAAGGCGCCGTCGTTGACGTTGCTGCCCGAGATCGAGCCCAGGTTGGCGTTGTTGGCACCATCGTTGTAGCTGACCATGGCACGCAGGTTGTCATTGTTCCAGTTGGCCTGGATGCCCTGGGTCCAGCCGGTGTTGAACAGGGCGCTCGCGATCGAGCGCTCCACGGCCAGCTGGTACTTGCTGCTCACGAGCCACTCGCGGAGGAACGGGCTCTTGAACTGACCCACCTGGACGCTGAAGCCGTTGCCCAGGTCCTTCTTG
>JBJOGW010000057.1:0-33335 GCA_046048055.1 Planctomycetota bacterium | reverse complement strand
CCAAGGAGCGCAAGGGCGAGGACTACCACCAGTGCGAGCGGCGCTTCGGTGCATTCCGCCGCTCCATCGAGTTGCCCGAGGGCACGGACCCCGATCGCGTGAGCGCCGAGAGCGACGCGGGTGTCCTCACCATCCGCGTGGCCCGCGTGCCCAGCGTGAAGCCCCGGCACATCGAGGTGAAGGCACTCTCGGGTCGACGGCCCCAGGCGGTGGGATCATGATCCGAGTCGCGTTCGCGACACGCGAGGGATGGCGATGCGGCCAATCATGCATCCATCCCGATTTCGCAATCGCGAAACGGCTCGGCGGCACATCACGACGATCTCGGCCACAACCCTCGCGGCAGCGCGAGACATCGCAGGATCGGCCGATCAGATTCGCCACGAATCCTTTCAAGGGTGTACATGAGCAGGTGCCGATGTGGTCGGTACGGGGGCCAGCGATGTGTGCGTGCCTGGACCGACCGCCGAGCACCGGCCATGGAATGCCCCGCACACCTCACGAAAGGCCCTCATCATGGAACTCGAGAACTGCTGCACGCCGGAACTGATCCCCACCGTGTCCCGGCTTGATCCGCTCATGCTCGTGGTGGACCATGACGGGCTCATCGAGGATCGCCGCGTCTCGCGCAGCAGCCGGTTTCCAACCGACGTGGCCGACGCACGCTCGCTCCGATCATTCCTGTCGGCACCGGTGGTGCGCGAGTGGCTGCGACTGGTGCGAGGTGCGATCAGCGACCAGCGCAGTCAGGCCGCCATCGTGATTCTGGACGGCGTGGCCCATGAGGCCGTCGCATCGCCGCGCACGGAGGGTGCGGCCCGTTCGGGACGCCAGGCGGCGCTGCTGAGCCTGATGCCCGGCGTGATGGAATGCGCAGCGTCGGGCATCGAGCGGCTCACCCTCACCTCCCACGAATGGGGTCCGCTCGAGGATCTCACGCGATGCCAACTCGACACGCTGCGGCATGTGAGCATGGGCCTGAGCAACATGGAGATCGCGGGCCGCATCTTCCGCACCAAACGTGCCGTGGAATGGCACATCCGCTTCCTGCACGACACACTGGGCATCCGCAACCGGGAGCGGCTGGCCATGACCGGCCGTCAAGCGGGCCTGCACTGCTTCGAGGACGGCGAATGGAGTCAGGTGCTCAAGACGCGCCCCGCTCGACGACCCGCCACCACCCAGCCCGCGGTCACGGGACCCATGCAGGCGGCGTGAGCCCTGGGGCTTGCCCGCGGGCGGCGCGGCGGTCACAATCGGGCGATGTCCCGATGCCTGCTCGCCCTGCTCCTTGCCATGCCGTGGCTCGGGGCCTGCACCCGCAAGACCAGTGACCGTGACCTGCAGTGGGTCACGCCCTATCAGGCGATCGAGCGCATCAATCAGGCACCTGACCTGCTGGGCGAGTCGCCGCGCAGCGTGTGGGTGGACCCTCGCACGCCCGTGCACTTTGCCCAGGGCCACGTGCCGGGCGCCATCAGCCTTCCCTTTCCCAGCATGACAGCCGAGGCCGAGACGCGGCTTGCCGGGTACAACATGTTCTTCGTGTACGGCACCAGCTGGGAGGACACCATCAGCAAAGCCGCCAGCAAGCGACTTCTGGAGCTTGGCTTCGACAACGTCTACACCCTCGAGGGCGGACTGGCCGCGTGGAAGAAGGACGGCAATCCCGTCGAGACGGGCGTGCCCGCGCCCACCGCCCCCTGACGATCACTCCAGCGCCGCGGCGCCCGAGACGATCTCGGTGAGTTCGGTGGTGATGCGTGCCTGGCGAGCCCGGTTGTAGCTGCGATGAAGCGTGCGCCCCAGGCCCGCGGCGTTGTCCGTGGCGCTCTTCATGGCCACCATGCGCATCACGTTCTCGCTGACCACGGCATCGATGATGGCCTGGAACAGGCTCACCTTGACCGTCCGCGGCAGCAGTTCGTCCAGCAGCACTCCGGCCGACGGTGTGAACTCGTACAGGGCCGCCTTGGCATCCGAGGCGGTCTCGCCTCCCACCGGCAGGCTCATGGGGAGCAGTTGCATGGACTCCGGAACCTGGCGGCTGTTGCTGATGAACTTCATGAACACCACCCGGCAGGCATCGAACCCGCCCGTGGCGAAGTCCCTCATCAGGCGCTCCGCCAGCGGCTCGACCTGCTCGAAACGGGGCCGATCACCGAAGGCGTGACGCTCGGCGATGGCGATCTTCTGGAACTTGAAGAAGGCCACGGCCTTCTTGCCCACCACCTCGACCACCGGCTCGCGACCCGACTCGCGGCAGGCCTTGATCGCCTTCATGGCGGTCCGGAGCACGTGGCCGTTGTAGGCGCCGCAGAGGCCGCGGTCGCTGGTCACCACCAGGATCAGCTCCCGGCCTGCGGACCTGGCCGGGGGCACGCAGAGCGGATGCGACACGTCGCCGGCACGGGCAGCCACCTCGGCCACCAGCTGCCGGATGCGCTCCATGTAGGGCCGGCTGGCCTTGGCCCGCGAGAGGCTGGCCGTGAACTTGGCGGTGGCGATCATCTGCATCGTCTTGGTGATGCGCCGGATGGTCCGCACCGCCGTGATGCGCTTCTTGATCTCGCGGATCTGTGCCATGGGGCCGGAATGGTATCGAAATCCGCGGGGCCGCTCCACGCCCATCCGCCCGCGATGCCCGGGCGTTCACGGCAGTTCCATGCCGTCAAACCCGAGCCGCATGCCTGCCGGCAGGGAGGGCTCGAACGCGGCATGGCGGATGTCGTGGGTCATGTGCACGAACACCGTCCGCGCCGCGCCGATCCGGCGGGCCGTCTCCACCGCCTCGTCGCAGGTGAAGTGCGTGTCGTGTGACCGTGGCCGGAGCATGTCGAGCACCAGCGTGCCCAGCCCCTCGAGCAGCGGCCAGGTCTCGGGCGGGATCCGGTTCACGTCGGTGCAGTAGGCCAGGGGAAGGAGCGGATCGCTCGACCGGCCCTCCAGACGCCAGCCCAGGATCGGCTGGCGCCCATGCCAGAGGTTCATGGCGGTGGCCCGCATCCCGTGCAGGTCCACGGTGTCCCCGTGTCGAACGCGATGGGGCCGAAGGTCGGCCACGAAGCTGTCGTTCACGTTGTGCTCGCGGAAGAGGATGTGCCGGTAGATGCGCTCCAGCTGCTCCCACGTCGGCTCGTCGCCGTACACCGGGATGCTCGATCGCATGATGGCGTTGTAGCGGCGCACCTCGTCAAGCCCGAACACGTGGTCCACGTGCGCGTGCGTGAGCAGGATGGCGTCGCAGCGGTCCAGGCCCACGCGCAGGCTCTGCTCCCGATGATCCGGCGGCACATCCAGCAGCACCGCGCGCCGGATGCCGTCGCCGTCGGTGAACCGCAGCAGCGCACCGGTCCGAAGACGGCGGTCGCGCGGATCCGGGCTGCGGCAGGTGTCACACGAACAGCCGATCACCGGCACGCCGGAACTGGTCCCGGTTCCAAGCAGCGTCAGCCGCGCCGCCTCGCTCATGTCAAGGGCACCGCAACCGTCGCCTGCAGCGACCGGGACAGCACTGCCGAGATGGCCTGCGGATCCTGCGCACCGCAGACGGCGCCACTCACCGCCACACCGCGGGCTCCCGCCCGGGCCAGTTCATCGATGTTGTCCGGCGTGATCCCGCCAATCGCCAGATGCGGCGTCCGCGGAAAGCGCTGCACGAACGCCCGCAGGTAGGCCGGACCGCTTGGCACGCGATCGGGCTTGAGGCGTGTGGCGAACATGGCCCCCACGCCGCAGAGATCGGCGCCGGCCTCCACGGCCGTCGCGGCCTCGCTCAGGTCATGCGTGCTGGCCCCCAGCAGCATGCCCGTGCCGGCAAGCCGCCTTGCCTCCATCCACGGCAGGTCTCCGGTGCCCAGATGCACGCCGTCGGCCCCGGCCGCCATGGCCAGGTCCGTTCGATCGTTCACCACCACCTTCACGCCGCGGGGGCGCGCCAGCTCGATCACCTCGCGGACACGCCGCAGCAGATCCCGGGACTCCATGGCCTTCTCCCGCACCTGCACCATGTCCACGCCTCCCTGCATGGATTCCACCAGCACCGTTCGCCAGGGATGACGGCAGAGCGACTCGGTCAGCAGCAGGCAGAGTCGGGGCTGGAAGCGGGCGGGGCTGCCGAAGGCAAGCGTGACGTCGCGCTCGAGGTCGTACGCGGCGTAGCGGGCCGCGGCGCAATCGGCCGCGAAACCCCCATCAACCAGCTTGCCGAACTCCTCCAGGGACCGCAGCGCCTCGATCGCGCGGCGCGCCGCCGCGATCGCCACCCCTCGCACGCCTTCGCGGTCGCCCTCGCGATCCCCGCGCACCTCGCGGCCAGCGTCACCCACGGCGTCGCGATGTGCGATCGTGCGGCCGGCGGGCAGCCGTTCCATCGCGGTCCGCACCCGGTGCCGAAGCGACTTGCACCGCTCCACCAGGTCGCCGCGGCCCAGCCCGAAACGCACGGCGTCCTCCAGCGTGCGCAGCCCCTCGGCGGCGCGGTTCGCGGAGGCATCGATGGCGCGGTCGGCTTCAGCCATGGTTCAAGCCTACGCGGGCACGCAGTTTCCAACGCCGCTGGCGGCCGCGAGCGCCGCACCCTATCGTGCCGATCTCATGGTGCCGAACCACGACCGAAGGGAATTCCTCCGCGGCGCGATCGCCGGCCTTGGTGCCGTCGCCACGTTCGGGCCCTCGGCCGCGTCGGCGGCACGATCCTCACCCACCACGCACCCACAGGAGCACGCCATGCCCTTCACCCTGCCCGCCCTGCCGTATCCGGAGAACGCGCTCGAGCCCAGCATCGACGCGCAGACCATGGTCATCCACCGCACCAAGCACCATCAGGCGTACGTGGACAACCTGAACAAGGCGCTCGAGGGACATGCCGAGCTGCAGTCGAAGTCGATCGAGGAGATCTGCGCCGGCATCGGGTCGGTGCCCGAGGCAATCCGCATGGCCGTGCGCAACAATGGCGGTGGCCACTGCAACCACTCGCTCTTCTGGGTGCTGATGGCCCCCGCAGGCCAGGGCGGATCGCCCAGCCCATCGCTGGCCGCGGCCATCGACAAGGCCTTCGGCAGCATGGATGCGTTCAAGGCCCAGTTCGCCGACGCGGGCATGAAGCGTTTCGGCAGCGGCTGGTCATGGCTCATCCAGAAGCCCGACGGCTCGCTCGCCATCACCAGCACCCCCAACCAGGACAACCCGCTCATGGCCGGCGTGGTCGAGGCCACCGGCACGCCGCTGCTGGGCTGCGACGTGTGGGAGCACGCCTACTACCTGAAGTACCAGAACCGCCGCGCCGACTACCTGAAGAGCTGGTGGGACGTGGTCAACTGGAACGAGGTCAACAGGCGATTCCGCTGACCGCGGCGGGGTGTGGCGTCATTCGCTCACCCGCGCGCCGTCGATCATCGCCTCGAAGTCGGCCCGTGCCGCCTCCACGCTCTCCGCCGGCCCGATCAGCCGCATGAAGAGCGTCTGGTCCGGCGCCTGCACGATCGCCGCCAACTGCCGGACGCCCTCGCGCGATGGCTGCCCCATGCCGCCCTGGAAGGTGCCCGCGAAGTCCAGACGCGTCACGGGCATGCCCGATACCTGCAGGTCGCGCCGCGTCATGGGTGCCTCACTGCCGTCGGCCGCCACGAACTGCCCTCGCCAGCGGGTCACGTTGGCTTCGAGGTCTCCGCCGTCGCCCTTGGGAAAGGCGCTCACGATCAGGTCACTCGCGCCTGCCGAGCCCGGCACCGTGTACTGCAGCGTGCGGAAGGGCGCGGTGGGTTGCACCCATGTCCAGCCCGCGGGCTTGGGAAACACCACCGATCCGCATTGGAGCACGGCAGGATCGCTCCCAGCGGTGCTGATCCGCGAGGGTGCCGGAGGTGCCGCAGGCATCGACGGCGGCACGGCGGGTGATGCGGTGCCCCCGCTCGCGAACGGCGCGGGTGGCGTGGGTCGTGGCGATGCGTCTCCGCAGGCGAAGGCGAGCAGCACCGCAAGGCCAAGCATGGGAAGGTGTCGCGTCATGGCCCTACGATACGGCGATGCCTCGATGTCGCGTGCGTGCGGAGCGGATCTGGACCGGTGACGCCGCGCATCCCGTGGCCCGCTCGCTCGTGGTGCACGACGGACGGATCGAGTCGCTCGAGGGAACGCAGGCCAGCCGGGAACTGGATGGCGGCCCCTGGGTCGGGCCTGCCTTCATCGACTCCCACCTGCACATGACGCTCGGCGGCCTCACGTTGGCCGAACTGGATCTCTCGGCCGTGGGCAGCCGGCAGGCGTTCGAGGAGGCCGTGACCGGAGCCCACGCCCGTCTCGGGCCCGATCGCTGGTTGAAGGCCCACGGATGGGACCAGTCGCGTTGGGGCGGCGCGTTGCCCACCATGGCGTGGCTCGCGGGCTGCGGGGAGCGTCCTGCCATCGCCTGGCGCATGGACCAGCACGCCTGCGTGGTGAACCTGGCGGCCATGCGGCGGATCCAGGCTCGGCATGACCTGCGCTCGGATCCGCCAGGCGGACGCGTCGAGCGTGACGCCCAGGGGGAGCCCACCGGGCTCTTCCTGGAGCAGGCCGCGTGGAAGTGGGCCAAGCCCTGCGTGCCCGAGCCCACGGTGCAGGAGCGCCGCGAGGGGCTGCGCGCGGCCGGCCGATTCCTGGCCAGCCACGGCATCGCCACCGTGGGCAGCATGGAGTACGCACGCGACCTGGTCGAGGCGATCGAGCCGCTGCGGCGTGAACTGCCGGTGCGCGTGCGCGCCACGCTGCTTGACCGCGACTGGCCGCTGGACTGGAACCTGGCCAACTGCATCAGCCGCGACGAGGGGCTGGCCATCATCGGCTTCAAGGCCTTCGTGGACGGCACGCTCGGGAGTCGCACCGCCCGCATGCTGGAACCATGGTGCGACGCCCCGGATCATTCGGGCCTGTTCATGGAACTGGCCGAGCGTGGCGTGCTGGGCGAGTGGCTGCGGGAAGGGCTGCGACGCGACTTCTCGATGAGCCTGCACGTGATCGGCGACGCGGCCATCCGTGCCGCGCTCGACGCCGCCGATGCGGCGGAGTTCCGAGGCACGCCCGCGCGCGAGTCGCTGCGGCTTGAGCACGCCCAGACCGTGCACCCGTCCGACATTGCCCGCATGCACGGCCGCTGGGCCAGCATGCAGCCGCTGCACAAGGCCTTCGACGGCCCCGGCGCCCCGGCGGCCCTGGGCCAGGCACGCATGGACCGATTCTTCCCGTTCCGGTCGCTGCAGGAGGCGGGCGCCCGCCTGGCCTTCGGCAGCGACTGGCCGATCGTCTCGCCGGACCCCGTGGCGGGCATGCGCGCGGCGATCACCGGCATGGATGTCCACGGCGATCCCTGCCGGCCGCAGGAAAACCTCTTCCCGGACGCGGCCCTGGCGGCCTACACGCTGGACGCGGCACGGTGCCTTCGCTGCAACGGTCGCACGGGGCGCATCGCCGCCGGTCTTGGCGCGGACCTGGTGTCGCTGGATCGCGACCCGTTCCGGTGCAACTGGATCACCGATCCCCCCAAGGTCCGGTGGTGCATGCACGCGGGCGAGCTCACCTTCGCGGGCTGAGGCGGTCCCCCACTATCCTCGTCGTCCATGGCGAGCGGATGGTGGATGCATGACCTGTGGGAGCAGAGCCCGGTGCTGCTCTCCAGTTGGGTCTTCTGGGTGCTGGTGAGCGTGATGCTCCACGAGCTGGCCCACGGCTGGACCGCGCTGTGGCAGGGCGACGACACGCCTCGGGCACTGGGCCACATGAACTTCAATCCGCTGGTGCACATGGGTGGCACGGCGCTGCTGTTCTTCGTGCTGGTGGGATTCACGTGGGGACAGATGCCCGTCAACCCGTGGCGATTCCGCATGGGACGGACGGGAGACGTGCTGGTGAGCGCCGCGGGACCCGCCATGAACCTGCTGCTGGCGGCGGTCGTGCTGACGGTGCTGGGCGTCTGGATCGCGCGGGGGCCGGTGGGCACGCCGCTGTTCGACAACCTGCGTCTGTTCCTGTTCACGGGCGGCTGGCTCAACGTGTTCCTGGCCGCCTTCAACATGGTTCCGTTCCCGCCGCTCGACGGCAGCAAGGTGCTCGCCGGCCTGGCGCCACCCACCCGACCGCTGATCGAGAGTCCGCAACTGCAGCAGTTCGGCTGGATCGGGATCTTTCTCCTGGGCATGCTGGGGTTCTTCGGTCCGGTCGTGGCCCTCTCCCAGCGGTGGAGCGCCGAGTGGGCCAATCTGGTGGCTCAACGGCTGCTGGGCGGCTGAATCCGCCCCGATGGCCAGCAGATCCACTCCGCCCTTGGCCATCGGCGGGACTTCGGTTACACTCGTCGATTCGCACCTGTCCGATCGAAGGTGTCCGGCACGGCTCGGCCCGCAGGCCCGCCCCACCGGCACCCGGGACGGGCGAGCCGTTCAGGTGAACGGCGCGTCCCGAGACGGCGGCTGACGAAGGGACCCACATGGTCGTTCTGCGATTCAAGAAGTTCGGACGGATCCACAAGCCGTTCTACCGCCTCTGCGCCACGGACAAGCGCGCCCCGCGCGACGGTGCCGTGATCGAGGAGCTGGGCTGGTACGACCCCACCGCTCCCGAAGGCCGCCAGTGGCACATGGACATGGAGCGCGTGCAGCACTGGTTCGGCCGGGGCGCCCAGCCCAGCCTGACCGTGGCCAACCTGGTGAAGAAGGCCGGCGGGTCCATTCCCGCTGCCGCCGCCAAGGCGCTGGCCGTGCGCAGCAAGGTCAGTCGGCATCCCAAGCCCGAGGCCGCCAAGACCGAGGGTGCGGAGAAGAAGGAGGGCTGATCCCCTCCTCGGGAGGCCGCGCGCATGCGCATCGACCTCCTCACGATCTTCCCGGAGATGATGGCGGCCCCGCTGGCCACCAGCATCCCCGGGCGGGCCGCCACCGCCGGAAGCGTGCAGTACCACGTGCACGACATCCGGAACTGGGCCCCAGGTCCCCACCACAAGGTGGATGACCGGCCCTTCGGAGGCGGACCCGGGATGGTCTTCATGTGTGACCCCCTCGTGCACGCGGTCGAGGCGGTCGAAGCGATGGACAATCGGGCAGCCTGCCGCGTGCTGCTCACCCCGCAGGGGGAACCCCTGCACCAGGCCCGAGTGGAATGGCTTGCGAGACAGCCGCGACTGCTGCTGATCGCCGGCCACTACGAGGGCATCGACGAGCGTGCGATCGAGGAACTTCGCCCGCTCGAGGTCAGCGTCGGGGACTTCACGGTGTCGGGCGGCGAATTGCCCGCACTGCTGGTCGTCGACGCGGTGGTCCGGCTCCTTCCGGGAGTCCTGGGCCACGACCGCTCGGCCGCGGAGGACTCCTTCAGCCGCCGCGACGAGCAAGGCAATCCCCTGCTGGATTGCCCGCACTACACCCGCCCGCGCTCGTGGCGCGGACGGAGCGTTCCCGAGGTGCTGCTCTCGGGCGACCATGCCGCCATCGAGGCATGGCGACGCGAGCAGACGATCCACCGCACGCGGGTGCGTCGGCCGGATCTGATGGAACGGTCACCCCTGGGCCCTGAAGAGCCCAAGTGACCAGCGCCCACGCGGCGTCTTCGGATGGATCCGAAGGCTGCAACGGGACATTGGGGATCCTTTCGGATCCGGATTGGAAAGAGCGTCATGAACCGTCAGGCCATCGTCGAAAACGCCGTCGCAGCCCAGCTCAAGGACACCAGGCAGTTCCCCCCGTTCAGCGTGGGCGACACGATCGACGTGCACTACAAGATCATCGAGGGCGACAAGGAGCGCATCCAGGTGTTCCAGGGCGTGCTCATCGCCCGCAAGGGCCGTGGCGTGAACGCCACCATCACGGTGCGCCGCATCGTGGCCAACGAGGGCGTGGAGCGCATCTTTCCGCTGCACTCGCCGCGACTGGCCCGTCTCGACGTGGTTCGCCGCGCTGATGCCCGACGCGCCAAGCTCTACTACCTCCGCGAGCGCACCGGCAAGAGCCGCCGCCTCCGTGACCAGCGCCGTGGCCTGAAGGCGGTCGAGGCCGCCCTGGCCGCCACCGACACGGTCGCCGCGGCCGAATCGACCAAGGCGTGACGTGGATCGGCGGGTCGACGCACGACGCAGCGTCGACCCGCCGTCCACTCCATGAACCCGATGCAGGTTCGCCTGAGCAAGTCCTTCGGCTTCGAGGCCGCCCACTGGCTGCCCTGCTTTCCGCCCGAGCACAAGTGCCGGCGGATGCATGGCCACAGCTTCCGGGTCGAGGTGATCGTGGAGGGCCCGCTCGATCCCGCGAAGGGCTACCTGGTGGACTTTGGCGAACTCAAGCGGGCCACGGAACCCGTGGAGCAGGCCCTGGACCATCGCTGCCTCAACGAGATTCCGGGCCTGGAGAACCCAACCAGCGAGATGCTGGCCAGGTGGATCTGGGATCGGATCAAGCCCGTGCTGCCCCTGCTCAGCGAGGTGATCGTGCAGGAGACCTGCACGAGCCGCTGCCACTACCGCGGCTGATCCACGGGTGAGCCGTCGGGCTTGAGTGGTCTGATGTACAGGTTGGCGAACTCGAGGGGACTCCCGTGATCCTGCAGGCCGATCGGTCCACGCGCCGGCACACCGGGCAGCGTCGCGCCATCCACCACCTGCCTGCCGTTCAGGTTCACGCTCAGGCGATCGCCCACCATGCGGATGCGAAAGCGGTTCCACTGGCCGGGAGGCGCATCGGCCCGCTCGCTGGGGGTGACCGCGGCGCGGACCGCGGGCGGCTGGTTCTGGTCGGTGCGGTAACCGTAGACCTCGCCACTGCCCACCGGCCAGCACCAGATGTTCGCCTGGCTCTTCTCGCTGCCACGCAGCAGAATGCCGCTGTCGCCATGATCCTGGATCTCGACCGTGCGCTCCGAACCGTCGGGGTTCCGGGCCACCGTGCCGTCAGGCTGCACGTCGGGCACGCGCGTGACTTGTGCCGGACCCGTCCAACGCCAGTCACAGATCAGCTCGAAGTCGCCGAACGACTCGACGGTCCAGAGCGTTGACCCCTTGCCGTCGTACGTCAGGCGCCAGTCCACGGGCTTCCAGTGGCCCGCTCGATCGGGGGCCTCGCGCCATCCGACCAGCGATCCGTTGAACAGGCTGCGGAATCCCTCGTCAGGCAGGCATCGCATGGCCGGCTCCAGGGGCACGCCCGAGTCCGGAAGCGGCGTGAGCCGGATGTTGCGGAATCGGATCGGGCTGCCTTCGCTCTCCAGGCAGATGAAGCCCTCGCGCGGGGAGATGTCGCTGGCCCCGCTCACCTCGCGGCCGTTCACCGAGAGCTTGAGCGTTCCATCCCGGGCCACCACCCGGTAGTGGTTCCATTCGCCGGCACCCTTCACCCGTCGCTCGGCGGGCAGGCAGCGCTGCCAGCCGGCCGGATGCGGACGGTCTGGCGTCATGCTGGCGCCGTGGATCGAGAAGATGTCCCCGTGGCCGGTGTAGAGCAGACGCCCCTCGGCGTCCTGCACGTCGTCGGTGAGCATCACCTGCACCTCCACGCTGCGCGTGAAGGGCTGGCCCCGGGCCGGAAGCGGGTCGCTCCACAGGAACAGGCCAGCGTTGCCGCCGGGCCGCTCGTGCATCCACTCCAGTTCCAGGATGAAGTTCCGGTAGGTCCGGTCGGTCCGAAGCACGCCGGTGGGCTCGCCGCTGCAGCGGATCTCGCCGTCCTGCACGGTGAAGGTGTCCGGCCCGCAGTTCACGTTGACCCAGCCGGCCAGGTCGCGGCCATGGAACAGCGGCACATCCTGCGGCGCGCCGAGCAGGACCATCATCACGGCAAGGATCGTCATGCGGCAAGGCTACGATCGCGCCGTGAACCTGCACGTGATGCACGCGGCCCGTACCATCGCCTCGCTTGCGGGCGGCCCGGAGCCGCCGTGCCAGTCGCTGGCCTGCAGGCTGGGCGCTCCCGACCAGGTGGCGGCCGCGTGGATCCCGGACAATCCCCTCGAGGCGGGCTGGCTTGCCTGCACCGACGTGCCCGCTCCGCGGCTGCTCTGCTGGAGCGGCTCCCTGGCTTCCGATCCCTTCGCGGTGCATCCTCCCAACTGGATGCGGCCCGGACGCGCCGCGCTCGATGCCCTGCTCCAGGTGATCGCCCCCGGCCTGGATGCCGCTGGACGCTCGATCTGCCTGCGACCGCATGTTCGCCACGTGCTCAGCGACCCGCAGGGCTGCCTGCGCTTCCTGAGCGATCATGCGGGCCTGCCCGTGCAGGTGGCGCTGTCGCCCTCGGACATGCTCACGCCCGAGATGTGGACCGACCTGCCGGAGCACCTCACGCGACTCTTCGCCTCGATGGGGCCTCGGTCCGCGATCGTGCTGCTGCAGGACGTGGGCGAACCGGATGCCGAGGACCTGCTCCCGCCGGTGCCGCTCGGGCAGGGACGGCTGCCGCGCGATCTGGTGCGGTCGCTGCTGGCCGAGCATGTTCCGGCGGAGACCCCCGTGGTGGTGTGGCCGAAGGATCTTGCGGGACAACTGGCCTGGCTTCGGGACTGAGCGCCGGATCACCTTTGCGGTTTCTTCACGCGTTGATTGCCACGGGCAACCTGCGGGGTAGACTTTGCTGCACCCGGTGGAGGATCCGCCGGATGCAGGAGGTTCGTCAGGATGACCGCTCTCGCGTCGGCGCTCGACGCTCGCGTACTCGTGCTCAACCGCCTCTACGGCGCCATCCGCGTGGTGGACGCCCGGCGCGCCTTCACCCTGGTCTGCAAGCAGGTGGCGGAGATCGTGTCGGTGGAGAACGGCAGCTACGTGAGCTACGACATCCGCTCCTGGAGCGATGCCGCCGAGTTCCAGCGACAGTTCGAGCAGGACCAGCATGACTGGCTGCAGACCACGCGGCTGGTGATCGCGGTGCCCAAGATCATCCGCCTGCTGGGCTACGACCGGTTCCCCAAGGAGCAGGTCAAGCTGAATCGCCGCAACATCTATGCCCGCGACGGCAACCGCTGCCAGTACTGCGGCAGGCATTTCAGCACGCGCGAACTGACCATCGACCATGTGGTGCCTCGCGTGCAGGGTGGCGGCAACAGCTGGGAGAACCTGGTGTGCGCCTGCGTGAAGTGCAACGCCCGCAAGGGGGGCCGAACACCCACCGAAGCGGGCATTCGACTCATTCGGCCCGCGGTCAAGCCCCGCCGCAACCCCGCGATCGCGGTCCGCCTGGGCAGCCCCAAGTACCAGAGCTGGAAGGCCTTCCTGGACGAGGCGTACTGGACCGTGGAATTGCAGTAGCGTGTGCCAGGCCGGCGCAGGGAACGAAGGCGCGATTTTCGCCAAAGTCACCCCCCGGATGGACCGACGACCCGGACGCGGTCCCTTCCCCTTCGGGATGGCCCGCGTCCATGCATGACCGCAGGCAGCACCACCTTGATGCAGCAGGATCCAGACCGCACCAGGGTCTCCTCGGACCGCTCCTCCGAAACCGGCGGCGGGTCCGGTGCGGGCATGCTGCATGAGGGGTCTCGGCTGGGCCGATTCACCATCGAGCGGCTGATCGGCTCGGGCGGCATGGGTCGCGTCTACCGCGCCCGGCAGGACGAGCCCCGCCGCACGGTGGCCATCAAGGTCATGAGCCGGGCGGCGAGCGGGCGGGCCCTTCGGCGATTCGAGTTCGAGGCGCAGCTGCTGGCACGCCTTCGGCATCCTGGCATCGCGCAGATCCAGGAGGTGGGCTCGTGGGACGCCGGCGACGGACCCGTGCCGTGGTTCGCCATGGAGTACGTGGCCAACGCGCGCTCCATCACCGAGTACGCGCGCCAGAACGGGCTGGATCTTCGTCGGCGGCTGGCCCTGTTCCAGAAGGCCTGCGAGGCGGTGGCGTTCGGACATCAGCGCGGCGTGATCCATCGCGACCTGAAGCCCGGCAACATCCTGGTCGACGGCTCGGGCGTGGTGAAGGTGATCGACTTCGGCGTGGCCCGCTCCACCGACAGCGACATGGTGGCCACCACGCTGCAGACCGACATCGGCCAGCTCATCGGCACCGTGCAGTACATGAGCCCGGAGCAGTTCGCCGCCGATCCGAACGACCTGGACATCCGCAGCGACGTCTACACCCTTGGCTTGGTGCTGTACGAGCTGCTCGGGGACAGGCTGCCCTACGACCTGCGCCGCGCGCCCGTGCACGAGGCGGCTCGCGTGGTGCGCGAGGAGATTCCCTCGCCGCTGTCCAGCGTGACGCCGGGCGCCCGCGGCGACGTCGAGGCGATCGTGGAAAAGGCCATGTCCAAGGAGCGCACCCGCCGCTACGGCAGCGCGGGCGAGATGGCGCAGGACATCGAGCGGTTCCTGTCCAGCCGGCCGGTCGTGGCTCGCGTGCCGGGCCCGTGGCACACGCTCATGCTGCTGGCACAGCGTCACCGCGCCGTGGCCGCCGTGACCGTGACGGCCCTGCTGGCCCTGGCGGCGCTGATGGGTGTGGCCATGCTCAAGAACCGGCAGCTGGAACGGGCCAATGCCGAACTGGAGGCTGCCCGGATCGCGGCCGACGCGAACCTGGCCGAGGCCGAGGAACGGGGTCGAGCGATCGCCGCCGAGCAGCAGCAGACGCGGCAGGCGCTGCAGGCTCTGCGTCAGGAGGCCTACGTGAGCGCCACGCGCCGGGCCCTGCAGGCCATGGCGGCAGGCCGTTCCGCCACCGTGCGCCAGGAACTGGACGCGATCGCGTCGCTTGAGTTGCCCGAGGCACCGGCGCGCCTCGAGCAGTCGCTTCTCCGTTTCGGCCCGCCCCGCGGCCGCACGCTCGATGCCGCCGGCGCCGCGCTGGCCTCCATCGACGTCGCCGCGGACGGTTCCCGCGTAGCGGCAGGGGACACGAACGGGACCATCCACGTCTGGAATCCCGTGGACGCCACCACGCTCGCCATGCTTCGCGGCCACCGCGACCGGGTGAACGACGTGGCCTACAGCGGCGATGCCCGATGGCTTGCCACCGCCGGTGATGACGGCAAGGTGGTGCTCTGGGATGCCCAGTCTCAGTCGCGGCGAGGCGAACGCGCCGGACACGTCGGCCCTGTCCGGACGCTGGCCTTTGCGCCGGCCAGCGACGTGCTGGCCTCCGGAGGCACCGACGGCACGATCCGCCTGTGGTCCGTCGACTCGGAGCAAGCCATCGGAACATGGCAGGGCCACGTCGGCTCCGTGCGGCACCTGGCCTTCACGCCCGATGGTCAGACCATGGTCAGCGCCGGAGCGGACCAGACGGTTCGGCTCTGGAACCGCGTGGGCGGCGATCCGGTGGGCCCTCCCCTGCGGGTGGATGGCTCGGTGGAGGCCCTGCGGATCTCCCCCGACGGCTCCCAACTTGTGGCAGCCACGGACGCGTCGCGACTGGAGCGCTGGCGACTTCCGGACGGCACGCCGCTGCCTGCCCTGGAACTGGATGCGCCGGCGACCGAACTGGCGTGGATGGAGACCGATCCCCCAGTGCTGCTGGCGACCACACGGCGTGGACTGCGCGCCCTGCATGCGCAGACCGGGAAGCGGCTGCCGCCCCCGGTTGCATCCGAGGAGAGCCTGCGCGGCATCCGCCAGGGACCCTTCGGACTGGCCCTGCTCACGGAAGACGGTGAACTTCGCCTTCAGGATCCGCGACTCCAGCCTCAACGTACGGCGACGCCTGCGGGCTCCAGCACCATTCGCTCGCTGGCCACCGGGACCAAGGCCCGGCAGGTGCTGCTTGCGGGCAGCGTCGACGGACGCCTGCACACCATCTCGATCGACACGGGCAAGGTCACGGGCACCCGAATTCTGGGATCGGCGGCGGTCGAGACCGTGGTCCCGCGTCCCGGCAGCGATGACTGCGTGGCCCTGCTCTCCGACGGCTCGGTGTTGCTTGCGGATGCCCGACCGGAACGCGCCATGACATCGATTCGCCCCGCTGGCACGCCGGCATCGGTCCTGAGCGTGTCTCCCGAGGCGGCCTCGTTGGTGGTGGCAACGCCATCGGGTGAACTGGAGTTCTGGGGCATGGATCCCCCGGCCCGCACCGGATCGATCCGCATGGCGCCCGCCGTTCCCACCGCGATGGTCCATGCCGAGGACGGATCCGCGATCCACGTGGGCGACGCCACCGGCGTGCTGCATGGCTGGAGCGTGCGCTCCGGAGCGTCGCTGGGCCAGATCGCGGCCCATCAGGGTCCGGTGCTGGCGATCGCGCGTTCTCGGGATGGGTCCCACCTTGCCTCCGGCGGGACGGACGGCACGGCACGCCTCTGGATGTCCGAAGGCGGCGAGCTGCGTCCGGGCCCGGTGCTCACGCACGAGGCTCCAGTGGAGGCCGTGGCATTCGATGGCTCCGGCCTCACGCTGGTCACGCTGACCCGCGACGGCGTGCTGCACCTGTGGGATCGGGTTGCAGGCAAGGAACTGGCGGCCATCCCCACGGGACTGACGGGCGGCCGCTCGCTCGTGGTGGCCGAGGACAACGCCTTCATCGCCTGCGGTGGCGAAGGCGGCTCCATCGTGATCGATCGGGGCCGGCCAGCGACGGTCGACTGACGCTCATCGTCTGGGTGCTCGCAGCCTGCGCACCACCAGCAGGGCGCAGAAGGTGCCGAACACGATCAGCGCGGCCATGACCAGCCCGCCGGTGATCAGCGTCTCGCGCACGATCCCCCGCAGCCCCTCGGAACCGGTGAGGCCCTCATGCAGACCGCGCACGCCCACCCCCAACCTGTCCATCCGGTCGGCCACGTCGCTCAGCTGCTGGCTGGTCCCGGCCAGTCCGCTCGAGACCTCGGCGAGACCGCGGTCCACGCCCACGAGGGTCTCCTGCGCGTTCGCCAGATAGACGGCTCCCTGGGCCTCCCACCCGATGGCGGTGGGCAGACGGCTGACCAGCCACAGGAACTGCTGTCCCAGCAACCGGGTCTCCTCGAGTTGCCGCGCCGCCTCGCTGATCGAACCCAGTTCTCCGCCCATGGTCTCGGACGCGGGAATGCGCAAGCCGGTGCGGTCCTCAAGATCCTGCAGGCGGAAGAGCCCCGACGTGACACTGTCCGGGTGGTTGGTCAGGTACTGTCCAATGGCCCCATCCACACGCGAAAGCAGGTCAGGATCCAGTCGCTTGCGGGCCAGGTCCTGAACCCGCTCCAGGATCACGCCAAAGGTGGAATCACAATTGTCGATCACCATGTCGGGCCGCAACCGCACGCGGGCTCTGCACGCGGCCTCGGCGATGTGGGCCCACACGTAGAGATCCACCAGGTCACCCCACGGATTCAGCCCCAGCACGATCGCCCGCGCGTTGTTCGTGCCCTCGTTGCGGGCCATCGCCGAGACCGCCAGCTGCTGGGGCGAGACCTTGGCCGCGATCGCCTCCACATAGCTGGCCTGGAACTTCGCCCCGATCGAGTCGGCCAGATCCAGCAACTCGGAGGAGAGCTCCAGCCGCTGCTGCATCGCCTCTCGCTCCGCCTGCGAGGGTCCCGAGGCGCATCCCACCGCCACGGCGCACCACGCCACAACCAGCCATGCGGCACACGCTCGCCATCCGATCATGATGCGGGAAGGTACGCCAAGCGGGCGGATCCGGTCACGCCCCGGTCGACAGCACCAGGTTGATTGCCAGCAGCAAGCCGTTATGAAAGCCGTGGGCCAGCATCCCGGGCACCACGCTGCCCGACCACTCGCGACTGATGCAGAAGCCGATCGACAGCCCCGCCAGTGCCGGCACCGCCAGCACGCCCTGCGGATGGATGGCGGCGAACACCGCTGCGCTGCACAGCGCGGCGAACGCCATCGAACCCCACGGCACCCACGCGCGCGTGCGGTCACGCACGTGCCCGTAGAGCACGCCGCGGAACAGCGTCTCCTCCACCATCGGCGCCACCACGCAGGCCAGCACGAAGAGCGACACCACCGTGGCGCCGCCGGCGGTGGGCAGCAATTCCTGCACGGGATGGCTCACGTCCCTGAAGTCCCGCTGCGGCATCAGCCATGCCAGACCCTGGCCCACCAGGATGCCCACAGCCATGCAGGGCAACGCCGTCACGTAGGCCACGCCGCTCATCCATGCCATGCGCCACGCTCCGCCGCGCCACTGCAGCCCCATGGCTCGTCGCACCTGGCTCCAGACCCGTCCCCGAACCACGGGCCATGCCAGCGCTGCCAGGCTGGCAAGGCTGATCGACATGGAGAGCCAGCTCCGGACCAGGTCCGACGCGTCACCAACCAGGGCGCCCGCCACCAGATTCATGGCCATCAGCAACGCCATCCACGCCACGAACGTCTCGCCCAGAAGCGTGCCAAGCCGCGGCGCCTCTTCCAGACCGCTCCGAAGGCGATGGCGCCCACCCATCACGGCCACCACGATCAGCACCGCCACCCCCGCCAGTCCCGCTCCCAGAAACCAGATGCCGGCGGCGGTCAGCGTGAGCAGCAAGTTGAATGCGGCGCCCGCCACCGCCTTCGTGGCCACAGGGTCGCCCTCCAGTTCCGATCGGGCGAGCGTTCCAAACCAGCCCATGCGGCCTTGAAGCAGCGCCCAATCCGCGGCGTCCAGTCCACCCGAGGCCAGTTGACCGTTCGGGGGCCATGCCACCACGACCTTGCGAACAGCCTCCACCAGCTCAGGATCGCTCGCCTTGAGACCTTCGTCCGCCGCGCGTCGGACCTGCTGCATGGCGCGATCCTTCTCGCCGCTCCGTGCCAGCAGCATGGCCGCGCAGAGTCGGGCCATGGGCCGCGTGCCAAGCGGATCGGGATCGGCCAGCGACTCAGCATGCCCCGAGAGCCCCTCCGTCATGACCAGAACCCTGCCCTGCAGCACCACCAAGGGACTCAGTTTCTCCGTGTCGGCATGCTCAGCCTGCCCACCCCCCGACAGCGTCTCCGCCTCCGGCGTGGAGAGCCAGATCCACAGGCCGGGCAGCACGATCAGCAGGAGCCAGACCAGTGCGTCTCGGCGGCGGGAAATCATGGTCCGTGCAAGCGTAACGACGTTCGTGGATGCCTCGGCTCCGGTCTTCGCACCCCTTGACACAAGTCCCCATTTTCATATCCTTTGGCGTTCTGCCCCCAGCGGCCCAAGGAACCCAGACATGCCTCGCCAGACCACGTTCATCAAGCCCGGAAGCAACCGCCTGACCTGGCGTCACGTCGACGCCTCGGGCAAGGTCCTCGGTCGCCTTGCCACCCAGGTGGCCACCGTCCTGATGGGCAAGCACCGTCCCGACTACACCCCCAACGTCGACTGCGGCGAGGCCGTGGTGGTCACCAACGCCGCGGCCGTCGAGCTCACCGGTCGCAAGGCCGAGTACAAGACGCTTCGAAAGTACAGCGGCTACGCCGGTGGTCTTCGCGTCCGCACGTACAAGACCCTCCTGGAGACGGACCCCACCGTGCTGGTGCAGGAAGCCATCATCCGCATGCTGCCCCGCGGACCGCTTGGCAGCAAGATGCGTCGTCGACTCAAGGTGTTCGCAGGAGCCGAGCACCCCCACACCGCGCAGCAGCCCACGGAACTGGCCGTGAAGAGCCGCCGCACCGCCCGATGAACGAGATTCGCATGATCACGCCCGAAACCACCGCCCCGATGACCGCCCCCCGTCCCGTGCGTGCCCAGGAGCCCGCCGACCGATTCGGTTGGTGGTGGGCCACCGGGCGCCGCAAGACCAGCACCGCCCGCGTGCGGGTGAAGCCCGGCAAGGGCGAGATCCTGGTCAACGAGCGCCCCTTCGAGGAGTTCTTCGTGCTCGAGCGTGACCGCCGCAACATCGCCGCCGTGCTTGAGCGCACCGGCATGAAGGGTTCGCTCGACGTGCGGGCGACCTGCGTCGGCGGCGGTGTGACCGGACAGGCCGGCGCCGTGCTGCTTGGCCTGGCCCGAGCCGTGCTGGCCTACGACCCGAATCAGGAGCCGGTCCTGCGCGAGCAGGGCATGCTGACCCGCGACGCCCGCAAGGTGGAGCGCAAGAAGTACGGTCAGGCCGGCGCCCGTCGCCGATTCCAGTTCAGCAAGCGCTGAGCCCCGGTCTCGGGACTCTCACGTCTGCTCGGTTCGCAACGACCGAAAGGCCCGTGCCATCTGCTGCGCGGCGCGACGGGGATCGATGCGGGCCTCGGCGGCCACGTCGCGGGGCGACCGCGGAGCCTCTCCCGTCCAGCCCTGCCGCCGCACCAGCAGCCGGGCGCCAGCCAAGGGGCTGCCTCGCGCCGAGGCGGCCAGGTCATCACGCAGCGGGGCCAGTTGTGCCCATGGCACGCACGACTCGCGCAGGTCGTCCGAAAGCGCGGCATCGGCATCGGCGCTGGCGGTCCCCGGCCTCAGCCACGCCGCCGTGGCCGCGTGGCGCTCCACCACCACGGCCGCCAGAGCCTGCAGACGCACGCGCGCGGTCGCCTGGTCGTTGGCCATCGCCTCCTGGACGGCCTCGGTGGATGCCCGCACGCACTGCAGGCACGCCCTGCGCAGGGATGCACCCGAGAGCGTCGCGAGTGGGCCGCCGCGCACCTGCCGAAGGCGTGCCACCGCGCCGGGCAGGGCCCTCTCCACCAGCGTGAGCTGCAGACGCGCCGCCCATCGCAGCAGCGTCTCCACCTCCTCCACGGCGGGGCCGGGATCGGAGGCACGAAGTGCCCGCACGTCGCACTCCGCCCTCCACAGCAGGTAGCGCAGTGCCACCAGCCGCTTCGCGTCGCCCGTCACGCTGGCGCCGGGAGCATCGGTCTGCCCGAATCGATCCAGGAACGCCCGGGCCCTGCCGGGCCACGGCTCATGGCTGAGACCGCGCCGGACGCTTGCGGGCGCCAACAGCGTTTCCGAGGCGTCGACGCGGGTGAAGGTGGCCATGGGCACCACGCCCGTCCGAAGCCCCCGAAGACGATCGCGGCGCTCCCGCCGCACCAGCCGAAGGGTGGCCGCGGCGCTCCGCGAAAGTCGCGAGGCGATCGACTTGAGCGCAGTGCCTCGCCTCCATGCTCGCCATGCCGCGGCGCGGTGCGCGGCCGTGACACGAGCCCTTCGGGCGGCGTTCGCCACCCGTCCCTGCCGCTCGGCCGCCACCACGGCCCGCCGGGCCGTCGCCAGGGAGACGCCGGTGCGGGCCGCCACCCGTCTGGCCAGCTGCTGCAACGAGCCTCCTCCATGGGACTCCTCGGCGGCCACCTCGATTCGCCGACGCTGGCGCGCCCGATCGTGGCGCACGGGCTCACGCGGCGGCTCGACCTCCCGCATGAACCAGGCCAGCGTGTCGCCCGACACGGCCGTGCGGATCCGGTCGCCGTCCATCACCTGCACGCTGGCCAGTCCTCGCCTTCGCCATCGCTGCACCGACCGCACGCTCACGCCAAGCCGGCGGGCGGCCTGATCCAGCCAGACGCAGCCGCCCGCAAGGCTCTCGGGTGACAGGGGCGCCCGGGTCGACAGACGGTGCGCCAGCGCTGCCACGTCCCATACGAGCGCCTGCCCCACCATGGTGGCCTCGTCATCGGCGTCCCGTGTCCGAATGCCGGTCAGGCTGCGCACCAGCCATGACTCGCTGAAGAGCGTGTCGGGCTGGATCTGGCGAACCATGCGTTCCGCTCGCAACGCCGCGCGTCGCACGGCCTCCGCCGAGGCGAACGCAAGCTGCCGCTCCAGTCGGGCGACGGCGCTCAGCCGCAGGCGGGCGCGAGGTGGCACGCGGGCTCCACGATCTCGACCGGACGCACGGTCGCAAGCAGGCCCAGCGCCGCGGCCTTGTGCCAGAACAGTTCCAGTCCGGCCCGCTGCGCCGCGTTCCACTCGAAGCGGAGGAGCCGGCAGAGGTAGCGCTCGGCCTCGTCCTCGGGCCAGCCGCGCGGACCGGCCTCGCTCCGCGCCAACCATGCCAGCCGAACCGCGTTGCGGCGACGCTGATGATCCAGGATCGCGGCCAAGGTCGCCAGCCGGGCTCGAGCCTGCGCGTCCCGGGGACGCGGCGCCATCCAGCACGCGAAGGTGAAGGGCAGCCCGGTCGCTTCCTTCCAGGCCATGCCCAGATCGAGTCGGTGCGGATAGTCCGCCAGCGACGGCGCATCCAGCACCACCTTGTCGCCGATCTGCAGGATGGCCTCCACCGACGGATCACCGGGCGGCAGCGTGGCATCGAGCATGGTGGGGCGGATGCCGAACCGCTCCGCCAGCACCACGTGCACCAGGGCGCGGCTGGTGTGACTGTCCAGGTCCGCATGCAGCGTCTCGATGCGCTCCAGCGGCCTGCGCGAGAACACCTGCACGGTCAGCGTGGGGCCGTCGCAGCCCAGCACGCCCACCGGGAGCAGCACCAGATCACGCGAACTCCGCTGGTAATCGATGCTGGAACAGAGCGCCACATCGACTTCGCCCCGCTCCAGGGCCCCGACCAGGTCGGCAGGCACCTCGGCACGAAGGCGAACATCCCGCAGCGACTCGAGTCCCGCGATCAGCGGTCGGGTGTTCAGGTAACGAACCACGCCCAGTCGCAGAGGCGGAACCGCCCGAGCGATGGCTGGATGCTCGTCGATCTGGGTGGTCGAGGCCTGCACGCCCGGAACTTTACGCGGGCCACGGAGGCCACGGCGGGCTCAGGAGGTCGCCCGCTCCAGGGTCTGCTCACGCCCGGAAACCGTGGCGCGCTCGCATTGCGACTCGTATCGACGAGGCACACGGGCGGAGATCCCGCAAAGCAGGGCGTAGGCATGCTGCCCCACCATCGCCGCGGACCGCACGGCATGGTTCGGAGCGGCCGGATCGCTCGAGATCAGTTCCACCTCCGCGTTCAGGCCCTGGCCGGGCAGCTGCGACGCCACCGCCGTCAGGTCCACCGCGATCTGGTCCATGCTCACGGCACCCACCACTGGCACCGCCTCCCAGCGCGAGGCCGGGCCCTCTCCCACCCGCACGCGCACCTCTCTCCGCTCGCCGTGCGCCGGTCGAAGGCGGGCGGGATCCATCGGCAGCAGTGGATAGCCGTCGGCGTAGCCCGCCGGAACCAGTCCCACCACGCTGGGCCCACGCGCCACCCAACGGCTGCCGTAGCCCACCATCGCGCCCGTCGGAAGCCGCTGGGCCAGCATCACGTGGCTCATCCAGCGGACCACGGGACGCAACTGCCTGGTTTGCGCAAGAAAGCGTCCATCGCGCGTTCCTTCGAAGGCAAGGCCCGTCCATGCCAGTCCCAGACGCACCATCCGATGGTGGAACCGTTCATGGCGGATCGCCGCGAAGGTGCTGGCCGAGTGCACCAGGCACGCCGGCGGCAGTGGCTGGGCACGCACCCACGACTCGAAGATCACCCGCTGGGCGTCGGTGGCGGTCTCGCTGCCGCCGCTGCTGGCGAAGTGCGTGAACACGCCAGCCAGATCCAGCGAACCGCTCCGGAGGATGGCCTGCACCATCGCGGTCGCCTCGGGAGGCCGGGCGCCGCCCCGCCCCAGTCCGGTGTCCACCTCCACATGCAGCGGCACGCGCACGTCCAGTTGCGTGGCCTGCGCCGCAAGCGCCTCCACCTGGCCCAGGTCATGCGCCGCACAGTGCAGCAGTCCCCGCCGCAGCATGCCGTGGCACCGCGAGCCCGCCTCGATCGATCGCACCGGCATGAGCACCAGCTGCGGAACGCCGGGGGCTGCGGCGTGCACCGCCTCGGCCTCGTCCAGCCCGAACACCACGAGCATGTCCACATGCCTCGCCATGCGACGGGCGATCGGAGGCGCTCCCAGGCCGTAGGCATCCGCCTTCACCACGCATCCCAGGCTGGTGCCCGGTGCCAGCATGCCTCGGATGGTGGCCAGGTTGTGGTCCAGGGCATCCAGATCCACGATCACTTCGCTGCGGGGGGCCATGGGGGCATGCTTTGTATCGACTTCCGGCGTCGCGTACCATCGGAGCCGGAAGAATTCATGGCAAGTTCCGAGACCTTCGACACCTCCGTGCGGTTCGCCGACCTCGGCCTGCCCGCTCCCATCCTCCAGGCACTTGAAGCGAAGGGGTTCCAGCACCCCACCCGCATCCAGTCGGCCCTGCTGCCCGTGGCCCTGTCGGGGCGCGACTGCCTTGGGCAGGCGAAGACGGGCACCGGCAAGACCGCCGCCTTCGCCCTTCCCATGCTGGCACGGATCCCCAAGGAGGCCGCCTTCGGGGGGTTGGTGCTGGTGCCCACCCGCGAGCTGGCCATCCAGGTGGCCAAGGAATTCCACGAGTTCGCGCGCCACAGCGGCCATGCGGTGGTGGCGGTCTACGGCGGCAACTCGGTCAACGCCCAGGCCAGCAAGCTCCAGAAGGGACCCGCGATCATCGTCGGCACGCCCGGCCGGGTCATGGACATGCATGAACGCGGCATGCTTCCCTACGACCGCGTCCAGGTGGCGGTGCTCGACGAGGTCGACCGCATGCTCGACATCGGCTTTCGCGATGACATCCGGCGCATCCTCGGCTCCATGAAGCAGCACCCGCAGACGGTGTTCGTGAGCGCCACCATCAGCCCGGAGATCGAGAAGCTGGCGCGCAGCTACATGCGCGACGCCGAGAAGATCGTCACCACCGAGAAGAGCCTGACCGTGAGCCAGGTCGACCAGAGCTACCTGGGCGTGGAGCACTGGGACAAGCGGCGCCTGCTGCACCACCTGCTCACCCACGAGACGCCCGAGTTGACCGTGGTCTTCTGCCGGACCAAGCGGACCGTGGACGACGTGGCGGAGTACCTGCAGAAGAAGGGCATCGACGCCCATCCGATCCATGGAGACATGTACCAGCGGGCGCGGGACAAGGTCATGGAGAAGCTGCGTGGCGGCTCGCTGAGCGTGCTGGTGGCCAGCGACCTGGCCGCCCGCGGCCTGGACGTGGACGACATCAGCCACGTGATCAACTACGACGTGCCCGAAGACCCCGAGGTCTACGTGCACCGCATCGGGCGCACCGCCCGCGCGGGGCGTCGCGGCGTGGCGTGGACCTTCGTCTGCCCCGACCAGGGTGAACTGCTCACCAACATCGAGATGCTCACCAACGTCGAGATCCCTCGCAAGGAGTACGCGGACTTCGCGCCTGGACCGGTTCCCAGCGAGGTGAGCGCGCGCCGGGAGCTCGAGGCCAGGCGCAAGGCGGAACTCGAGGTCTCGCGAAACCGTTTCGAGACCCAGGCCCCGGTTCCGGCGGCTGCCGATCCCACCAAGTTCCCCGGGGGCGTGGTGCCCGCCGGCCTGCCTCCCAAGCGACTTGGCGGGCGCGTGGCCACGCGCCGGCGCTGACGCGGGCATGAAGCCGCCCATCGCGATCAGCGCCGAGGTGCGTGCCGCCCTGCACGACGGCAAGCCCGTGGTGGCGCTCGAGACCGCGGTGCTCACGCACGGCCTGCCGCGCGTGCCGATGGCGGAACTGGCTCACGTGGCGGGGCCCGCATGGAATGCCGCGCTGCCGGCCCATGTCGCACTGGCGATGGCCATGGAACACGCGGTCCGGGCGGCTGGTGCCGTGCCGGCCACCATGGCGGTGGTGCAGGGCACGCTGCACGCGGGCCTGACCGCCTCGCAGATCGAGCAACTGGGCTCGGATCCCTCGGTCCGCAAGTTGAGCACTCGTGACCTCGGCCCCTGCCTGGCGGATGGCGCGAGCGGTGGGCTCACCGTGGCCGCCACGCTCGCCGCATGCGCCGCAGCGGGCATCCGCACCTTCGCCACCGGCGGCATCGGCGGCGTGCACCGCGGCTGGCAGACGCTGCCCGACGTCAGCGCGGACCTTCCCGCACTGGCGCGAACGCCCGTGCTGGTGACCTGTGCCGGTGCCAAGAGCATTCTGGACCTGCCAGCCACGCTGGAGTGGCTCGACACCTTCGGCGTGCCGGTGGTGGGCATGGGCACGGCGCACTTCCCGTGCTTCACCTGCCCGCCTGATGCGCGCCTGCCGGTTTCAGCCCAGGCCGCGGATGCCAAGGCCGTGGCCCGACTGGCGCACGCGCACTGGCGCATGGGCCAACCGTCGGCCGTGCTCGCCGTGCAGCCCTGCCCCGCCGCGTTCGCCATGGAGCGATCGGAATTCGATCGGGCGGTGGAGCAGGCAGAGCGGCTCGCCGCGGATTCGGGCATTCGCGGCCAGGCCGTGACACCCTTTCTTCTGGGGCACCTGGCAAGCCTGACTGGGGGACGCAGCCTGCGGGCCAACGTGGCCTTGCTGCTCGCAAACGCGGAACTGGCGGCCCGGATTTCGGCGGCGTTGCTTGACTTGGACGGCGGTTCCTGATTCACTTCATGGGTCGGGTCCCCGCCCGACGCCTGCACAAGACGGTCTGGAGAACGGGCCCTTGAGGTCCTTCGGCAATCGGTCCATGGATGGATCGTCCAGCGCGTGTGCAACATGTGGGAAAGACAGAGACATGAACACCCTGACAGGGATCCTGGAGCTGCCCCAGGGGGGCGGCGACGGACGGCTTCGACAGTTCACCGATGGCCTCGTGGAGACGGCCGACGATCCGTACGTGCCCGGCGAGCTCGCCACGCGATTCCTGCTGCGCCCGGGGCAGGAGATCACCGCCGTCATCGAGGATCGCCAGGCCCCCAACCGCCCCAGCGGCATCAAGCGCGTGGCCGTGGATGTGCAGGCGATCGAGGGACTCTCGCCCGCCGACTACGCAGGCCGCAAGGTCTTCGCCGAGCTCACGGCGCTCGATCCCGCGCCGCGCATGGCTCTGGAGCATCGGGGCTGCCCGCCAGCGTGCCGCCTGATCGACCTGTTCTGCCCCATCGGCTTCGGCACCCGCGGCCTGATCGTGGCGCCGCCCAAGGCCGGCAAGACCATCCTGCTGCAGAATCTGGCCTTCGGCATCAAGCACAACCACCCCCGGGTGGAGTTGATCGCGCTGCTCATCGACGAGCGGCCCGAGGAGGTGACCGACTTCAAGCGCAACGTGCCCGCGCACGTGCTGGCAAGCAGCAACGACCAGGATGTGGAGCGGCACACGGCCCTGGGCATCCTGGCCATCGAACGCGCCAAGCGCATGGTGGAGGCCGGCAAGGACGTGGTGGTGCTGCTCGACTCGCTCACCCGCCTCGGCCGGGCCTTCAACAACAACCGCCGGTTCGCCAGTGGCGGGCGGACCATGAGCGGCGGCCTGGACAACCGGGCCCTCGAGGTTCCCAAGCAGCTCTTCGGCGCCGCCCGTCGCTGCGAGGAGGGCGGTTCGCTCACCATCATCGCCACCTGCCTGGTGGACACGGGCAGTCGGGCCGACCAGATCATCTTCGAGGAGTTCAAGGGCACGGGCAACATGGAGCTGATCCTTGATCGCTCGATCAGCGAGAAACGGCTGTTCCCGGCGATCAACCTGGCCGCCAGCGGCACCCGAAAGGAGCACCTGCTGCTTGGGGAAAAGGAACTGAAGACCGTCACCGCCCTGCGGCGACGATTGCTCAGCCTGCCTCCCCACGTCCAGGTGGAGCAGCTGCTTGCCGCCCTGAAGCGCTACCCCACCAACGAGAGCATGGTGGGCGGGCCGCAGGCCGCCGCCACGGCATGAGCCCCGTGGCCATGTGGCGGCTGTAGTCTTCGCCGCATGGCCGAATCCAACGCCCTCAACGGCATCCGCGCCGGCATCTTCGTGGTGACCACGGTGGTGCTCACGCTGACCGTGGTCTTCGTGCTGCTCAAGGTGGATCTGTTCGCGAGCAAGGCCCGCTACGGCGTGGATTTCACCACCGCCGACGGCGTGGCCGGGCTCAGCCCAGGCAGCGACGTGCAGGTGGGGGGCGTGATCACGGGCCGCGTGCTGGAACTGGAGCCGCGCATCGACGAGAAGGCCCAGAGCCTGCTGGGCATCCGGGTGTGGATCGAGATGGACCAGCGCGTGCCCCTCTACTGGTCCGCGGACAATCCGGCCCACAGCGCCAGGGTGATCCGGGTGCCCAGTCTGCTGGGCAACACCGCGGCGATGAACTTTCTCAGCGTGGGCGATCCTTCGGTGCCGCGACTGGAGCCCGGCTCCACCATGCCCGCACTGGAGAGTGCCGGCATGCTGGCCAGCCTGATGGGTCCCGAGAACGCCCAGCGTGCCCGACAGATCATCGACGACGCCGCATCGACCATGGACTGGGTGCGCACCGCGCTGCCCAAGGCCTGGGACTCGGACGTGGCGCCCACCCTGAGCAACCTGAACGTGACCATGGCGAGCGTGCGCTCCGACTACGAGTCCTGGCGGCAGCCCATCGGAACCACCATTCAGGACGCGGCTGACGTGATGGGCCGGGCCGACCGCATGCTGGCCGAGAACGAGCCTCGCATCAACCAGGCCATGTCCGACGCCGCCACCACGCTGGCCAACGCCCGCGACATGAGCGTGACCCTGAAGGACAAGTCGATCCCGGCGCTGCAGCGACTGCTCGACCGTGGGGCCGAGGCCGCCGACACGCTCGCCCGGTCGCTGGACCAGGTGGAGCAGGCCCTCACGCTGGATCTGCCGTCGCTGGAGATCTTCCTGTCCGACGCCCGCCAGATGGCGGCCCAGCTCAAGCTGGCGGCGATCGAGGTTCGGCACAGCCCGTGGAAGCTGCTCTACTCGCCCAAGCCGGGCGAGGTGGCCCACGAGAACCTCTACGACGCGGCCCGAAGCTTCGCCATGGCCACCGAGGACCTTCGTGCCGCCGGCGAGAGCCTGCAGGCCGCCGTGGACCGCATGCCTGGCCGACTGGAGCAGGATGCCGCCTTCCGCAAGCAGGTTCAGGAGGACGTGATCGCCGCGATGGACCGCTACCAGCGGGCGCAGCGGCGCCTCACCGACGTGCTCGATGCCCCGGTGTCGCAGGGCGGCGAGGGGAAGTGACGCAGCCACCCGCATGGGCGCGCACCAACCCAATCCCCTTCGCGAGGCGCGGGCCGGACTCCTGACGCTGGTCGTGGTGCTGGGCGTGTCCACGCTGCTGATCGTGCTCAGCGGCATCGATCTGCAGCGTCGAGTCACGTACCGGCTCGGCTTCACCACCAGCCAGAACGCCACCGGCATCGAGGAGGGAACGCCGGTGACCATGGGTGGCATCCCGTGGGGCCAGGTGGTGGCGGTGACCAGTGGCGCATTGCCCCCGATGCTCGGCCAGGAGCAGGCGGACATAGGCAACGGACATGGCACGTTGGTGACGTTCGAGCTGGATGCCCGCATCCAGCTGTGGCCGGCGGCCAAGATCGCCCGCCAGAGCAGCATCCTTGGCGGCGATGTGCAACTGGTGATCCTGAACACCGGGCAAGCCGTGCGGTCGTCGGGACTCCTCGGGCTCGGCTTCCAGGAGTCTCAGTCCACGGAGTCGGTCCTTCGCGCCGTGGATGGCGGCGGCATGGCTGGCCTGCTCGGTGCGGATCTGGCCGACAAGATCGAACGGCTGCCCGACGACTTCGAGGCCATGCAGCAGGCGCTGGCCAAGGGGGTGCGCGATCGCTTCAACGCCGAGTTCGAGCCGATCCAGGCATCGTTCCAGGGGATCCGCGCCCGACTTCGTGGTGACCTCGACCGATGGGAGCCCATGTTCGCGCAGGCCCGCTCCGGCCTCGACGCCTTGTCCGCCCGGTGGAGCGGACCCTCGGGGGTGCAAGCCACGGTCGAGGGCGGAGCCGATCGGATCGAGACCCAGTGGAAGCGACTCGCCACCGAGCTGGACGAACTGCAGACCCGCGTCAGTCGCGACCTCGAGCCGCGACTCGAGGTGCTCGCCCGACGCGCCATGTCGGAGTGGGAGCGGCTGGGCCGCCTGAGGGACCAGCTCTCGCCCGCCGTGGATGACGCGATCGGCTCCTACCGGCGGTTCATGGCCGACAGCTCGCTCATGGGCGGCCAACTTGGCCTGCTGTTCGACGATGTGGTGGGTTCGCTTCTCAAGGCACTGCTCGGCAAGCCGGGTGAGGATGGCATGGCGCGATGGCGCCGCTTCGAGGCCGCCAGCCGGTTGGCGGTGGCCACCAGCGACCTGCGCGAGGCCAACGAGGCACTGGAGCGGCTGGCAGGATCGGCCCAGGGATTCGATCCGGCCCTGGCCCGCGAGATTCGCGACAAGGCCATCGCCGCGGAGCAGCAGTTCCGTGACGCAGTGGCCCGGCTGATGCTCCCGCTGGATCCACCCTGACATGTCGCTCGACGGCCTGGCCGATCCGCGGCTGCTGCCCTACCGCGACGCCCGCGACGCCGACCTTCGCGGCGCGCACGACCTGTTCCTGGTGGAGAGCCCCCGCTGCGTGGCCAGGTTTCTCCGTGCGTGCCAGAGCGGACGCTGGCAAGCCCGCAGCGTGCTGGCGGGTGCCGAGCACCTGCCGCTGCTGGCACCGCTGGCCGAGCGCGCGGCGTGCCCGCTCATCACGGCCTCCCGCGAGGAGATCGAGCGATGGAGCGGCTATCGCTTCCATCACGGGGCCCTGGCGCTGGGCGAGCATCGACCGGCATGGCGGCTCGAGGAACTCACGCGCGGTCTTTCGGGTGCGCACGCCTGCGTGATCCTGGCCGACGGCGTGGTGCACGTGGACAACATCGGTTCACTCTTCCGCAACGCCGCCTGCCTGGGCGCCTCCGCCGTGGTGCTGGGGCCAGGATGCGCCGATCCACTGGGCCGAAAGTGCATCCGCATCAGCATGGGACGCGTGTTCGGCGTTCCCTTTGCGCACGTCGAGGACCTGGTGCCGGTGATCGGACAGCTTGCCGTCGAAGGGGTTCAGACCTTCTGTCTGGAGCAGTCCGCCACCGCCGTGCCGCTGCATGCGTGGCAGCCGCCCTCGCGCGTGGCGCTGGTGGTGGGCGCCGAAGGCCGGGGCGTGGCGCCGCCACTGCAGGCCGCCTGCCATGGGTGCGTGGAGATCGCCTCGGCCCCTGACCCACTGGCCGGTCCGGAGGACGGACCCCCAAGCCTGAACGTGGCCACCGCGCTAGCGATCGTCCTGCATGGACTGCATCGCCGGGGTGGCGCTGCCGGCGGCGCGTGAGGACTCGCCCTCGGCGGTCGCGGGCCTGTCCTCCTTCAGGCGCTCCACGCGGGCACCGAGCGCGTTGAGCACCTCCTCCATGCGGTGGTAGCCGCGATCGAGGTGGTACACGCGGTTCACGATGGTCTCGCCCTCGGCGGCCAGTCCCGCCAGCACCAGGCTGGCACTGGCCCGAAGGTCGCTGGCCATCACCGGAGCGCCGTGGAGCGTGCCCCCGCCGGCCACCACCACGGTGGGGCCCTGTCGGTACAGCTGGGCCCCCATGCGCATCAGCTCCGCCACGTGCAGGAACCGCTCGGGGTAGATCTTCTCGGTGATCACGCTGTTGCCCTCGGCCAGGCACACCAGCGCCATCAGCTGCGCCTGCAGATCGGTGGGAAAGCCGGGGTGTGGCTGCGTGGTGATGGTGGTGGCGCGCAGGTTTCGCTCGCTGGTCACGCGCACCGTGCAGCGCATGGGGTCGTCGCCCTCCACGCGCTCCACGTGCACGCCGATCTCGCGCAGGTGCGTGATGGTGGCCAGCAGCGCGTCGAGGGGAAAGTCGTCGAGCAGGATGTCGCCGTTGGTCATGGCCGCAGCCACCGCGTAGGTGCCGGCCACGATGCGGTCGGGCATCACCAGGTGGTCCACGCCGCCCAGCTCCTCCACACCGTCGATCACCAGCCGCGGGCTGCCGGCGCCCTGGATCCTGGCGCCCATGGCGTTCAGCATGCCGGCCAGCTCCACGATCTCCGGCTCGCAGGCGGCGCACTCGATGACCGTGCGACCCGTCGCCAGCGTGGCCGCGCTCATCACGTTGGCGGTGCCCAGCACGGTGCTGCCGAATGGACCGCCCAGGAAGATGGTGGCACCGCGCAACCGTTCCGCCGACGCCACGATGTCGCCTCCCCGCAGCTCGATTCGGGCGCCCAGACCCTCGAGCCCGCGAAGGTGCAGGTCCACCGGGCGATGGCCGAAGGCGCATCCACCGGGCATGCTCACCACCGCCTTGCGCCGCCGTGCCAGCATGGGTCCAAGCACGCAGATGCTGGCCCGCATGGTGCGCACCACGTCGTAGCGGGCGTGCACGCTGTTGGGGTCCATGCTCTGCATGCGCACGCCGCCTGCGGCCACGCGCGTCTCCACGCCGAGTTCCTGCAGCAGCCGGCCCATGTTGGCGATGTCGGCCAGCGGCTGGATGTTGCGAAGCATCACCGGCTGGTCGGTGAGCAGGCTGGCCGCCATCAGCGGCAGCGCCGCGTTCTTGGCGCCCTCGATGCGAGCCCGGCCGGACAGTCGCCGGCCACCTTCGATGCGGAAGAAATCCATGGGATCAGGTCCTCGACTTCGTTGCGGACAGCCCCTTCCATCGGATGGGCTCCTCGCGCAGGGACACATTCCTGCACCAAGGGCCTACGATACCGTCCGTGAGCACCTCCCTTGCCGTCATGGGCGAACCCACCCTTCCCGATGTGAAGATGCACCTGGTCCCCCCCACGGCCCCCGCCGCGGGCACGGTGCTCAGCAACCAGCTCTGCATGAAGGGCCGGTCCGCCAGTTTCGTGCGCCACGTCTGCATCGACGTGGGCCAGACCGCCCTGGCGGGCCAGTTCCGGGCCGGACAGAGCTTCGGCGTGGTGCCCCCGGGCCTCGACGCCCACGGCAAGCCCCACAAGGTCCGGCTCTACTCCATCGCCAGCCCCAGCTGGGGCGAGGACGGCCATGGGCGCGTGCTGGCCACCACCCCCAAGCGGCTGATCGTCGAGCGAAGCCCCCAGAAGCCGGGTGATGATCCAAACGAGCACGGTCTGTTCCTGGGCGTGTGCAGCAACTACGTCTGCGATCTCAAGCCGGGCGATCAGGTCGCGGTCACCGGGCCTGCGGGCAAGCGGTTCCTGCTGCCGGCCGATCCGGATCAGCACGATTACCTCTTCCTGGCCACGGGCACCGGCATCGCCCCCTTCCGCGGCATGGTCATGGAGCTGTTGCAGGGCCCGCCTGACGGCAGCCCATGGAAGGCGGACTGGAGGCCCTGCCGCAGCCGCATCGAGCTGGTCATGGGCAGCCCCTACACCACCGACCTGCTGTACGACGACCTGTTCCGGGATCTGGCCGCCCGACACGCCAACTTCCACTACCACCCCGTCATCAGCCGCGAGCTGCGACCCGACGGTGGCCGCGGGGAGTACGCCCACCAGTTCATCGAGCGGCGACTCGGCGACCGGTACGAAGCCATGCTTCGCAGTCCGCGCACGCTCATCTACGTGTGTGGCCTGGCGGGCATGCAGATGGGGCTGTTCCGGATGCTCGGCCACAAGGGCCTGGGCGAGGGCTACCTCTCGGTGGACCCGCAGATTGCGCAGGTGCCGCCTTCCGAGTGGACCGACGAGCACCTGAAGCGACGCGTGCGACCCACGCACCGCTGCATGATCGAGGTGTACTGAGCCGCCA
>JBJOGW010000056.1:0-38902 GCA_046048055.1 Planctomycetota bacterium | reverse complement strand
CCCACCGAAACGTATGCGATGTCTTGCTGCACGAATATCTCTATCCCGGGAAAGACAAGCACTGGGAGAGCCTCGCACAACTGTATCGGGAAAAGGCCGATCAGCTCACTAAGGGCCAAGAGGCTGAGTTTGTCAGAATCCTCCAGAGCTTCTTGAAGCAAATGGAGACTCGGGTGGGCAAGAAGCGCGTATTGCTGCCGCAGTTGCGCTCTGCATTCCTGATCCTCACCGTGTTTCGCGCTTGGCGCGAGATATGCCGCGACTTCGATATCCCGAAGGACTTCGATTGGGCTGCGGAGATTGCAAAGTTCGAGACTGCGCGGGCTTCGAACCCGAAGGATACGCCCTGGCTGGTTTTTACTAATGAACTGAGTAACGCTGGCTACGCGCAGAATCGCATTGACAGCCGGCACCAGATTCTTTGTGCATGGCTGTTCGAGCGCAACAAGGACTGGCGAAGGAAGGATCGCGACGTCCGGACCTTCACTGCCGAACAGAAGTTGGCGATCTGGAATCACGCCCAAGGGCAGTGCGAGCACAGGGACGAGAAGGGAAAAAGATGCCCGGAGAAGTTTCCAGATCCTGCCAAGGCTGACGCGGATCACGTGGTGATGTGGAAGGACAACGGCGCCACGTCGGTGTCCAACGGGCGACTGCTGTGCCCTGCACACAACCGGGGCCGAAAGGGCTAGCGCCCTCCGGGCTCGAACTTGTTCACTCACAAGTCGCGAACCTCAGATTCAGTCGGCGACAGGATTGACACTCTGAAACAGAGACAACTTCGGCCAAGAGACAAGGAGAGACAAACAGTGCCGTTGGTGTTGCGGCGTGCCCAGTCGTGCCTCGCGAGCTCGCACCAGAGACAGCGAGAGACAAGCGCCCGCCCATCGCCCACGCTCCGATTCACCGCTTCTCCGTCTCGAAAATGAAAGACGCCCCGGTCCCAGGACCGAGGCGTTCTCTCTTCACCTGACGGGCAGCCGCTTGTGGCGGCTTCCCTGAATAGCGGGGACTGGATTTGAACCAGTGACCTCCGGGTTATGAGCCCGACGAGCTACCAGGCTGCTCTACCCCGCAGTCGAATCAGAAAGGTTACGCGTGGGCCACGCTCGCGTCAACCGGCCCGATCAGCCGGTGCTGCAATGACGGCGGTTTCGGAGTTCACGCCTCCCGACCCGTGGCGGCCCGTGAACGCGAGGGCAATATGCCTGTTCGCGATCGTGTTCCGATCCCCGACCCCAACAAGGCGCGATGTGGAATCGAGTGAGTCCGTCGGTGAGGGCCGTCGCATCCACGACTACGATGATCGGGACGCATCAAGGATCCGCCATGCCTTCGACCACGAACGCCGCCGAAACCACCCAGATCATCTACTCCATGCAGGGGGTGACCAAGGAGATCGACCGCAGGCCGATCCTGAAGGACATCTCGCTTTCCTACTACTTCGGGGCCAAGATCGGTGTGCTGGGCCTGAACGGCAGCGGCAAGAGCACGCTGCTCAGGATCATGGCGGGCGTGGACACGGCCTTCGAGGGCAAGGTCTGGTCTGCCGGCGGCTACGACATCGGATATCTGGAGCAGGAGCCGCTTCTGGGCGAGACGCGCACCGCGATGGAGGTGGTGCGGGAGGGTGCCCAGGCCACCTTCGACCTGCTGGCCGAGTTCGACCGCCTGAACGAGAAACTGGCCGAACCGCTCGATGCCGACGCGATGGAGAAGGTGCTCAACCGTCAGGCCGAGGTGCAGGAGCGACTGGAGAAACTCGACGCCTGGAGCGTGGACAACCAGCTGGAGATGGCCATGGAGGCCTTGCGGTGCCCGCCGCCGGACCAGCCGCTGAACACCTGCTCGGGCGGCGAGAAGCGACGCGTGGCCCTCTGCCGCCTGCTGCTGCGAAGGCCCTCCATCCTGCTGCTGGACGAGCCCACCAACCACCTGGATGCGGAGAGCGTGGGATGGCTGGAGCAGCACCTGAAGCGATACGAGGGCACGGTGATCGCGGTCACGCATGATCGCTACTTCCTGGACAACGTGGCCGGTTGGATCCTGGAGCTGGACCGCGGCGAGGGCATTCCCTACAAGGGCAACTACACCGGCTGGCTCGAGCAGAAGCGCAAGCGCCTGGAGGTGGAGGAAAAGCAGGAGAGCCAGCGGCAGAAGACGCTGGCTCGTGAGCTGGAGTGGATCCGTCAGAACCCCAAGGGTCGCCAGGCCAAGAGCAAGGCTCGCGTGAGCAGCTACGAGCAACTGCTGTCGCAGGACACCAAGGCCAAGGCGAAGGAGATCGAGATCTTCATTCCGCCCGGGCCGCGGCTGGGCAACGTGGTGGTGCAGGCCAAGGAGGTCCGCAAGGCCTTCGGCGACCGCATGCTGCTCGACGGGGCCTCCTTTGATCTGCCGCCGGGCGCGGTGGTTGGGATCATTGGGCCCAATGGCGCGGGCAAGACCACGCTCTTCCGGATGATCACCGGGCACGAGAAGCCCGATGCCGGCGAGTTCCGCGTGGGCGAGACCGTGAAACTGGCGTACTTGGAGCAGACCCGCGACTCGCTGAAGGACACCGAGAGCGTGTGGCAGGCGATCTCGGGAGGCAGCGAGATGATCAAGTTGGGTGGAGCCGAGGTGAACAGCCGCGCCTATGTGAGCCGTTATGGCTTCACGGGCAGCGACCAGCAGAAGCAGGTGGGGGTGCTGAGCGGTGGCGAGCGCAACCGGGTGCATCTGGCACGCATGCTGACCAGTGGCGCCAACGTGATCCTGCTGGACGAGCCCACGAACGACCTGGACGTGAACACCATGCGGGCGCTCGAGGAGGCCATCCAGAACTACGCGGGCGTGGTGCTGGTGATCAGCCATGACCGCTGGTTCCTGGACCGCGTGGCCACACACATCCTGGCGTTCGAGGGTGACAGCCGCGTCTTCATGTTCCCGGGATCGTGGAGCGAGTACGAGGAGGACCGCCGCAAGCGGCTGGGCCTGGGTGCCGATGCCACGCCGCACCGCGTGACCTACCGCAAGCTGACGCGAGCCTGAGTCCCATACAAGGGACGGGTTTGCTTATCGGACAAGACCCAGGCCTCGCCAAGGACCGCGGATCTTTCCGAGGGCGTGCGGTGAACTTGATCATGCCACGTCCCACCTGATCCCCACGCGTGGCCCCGCTCACCCCCGGAGCCCGGCAGCGTTCGGTGCTGCGGGACCGCCACGCACCCTGTTGCCTTTCGATCGCCGTGCACAGGAATTTTGGCACCACGCGGCAGTTCAGGTGCGTGACAAGCCCACACTCGCCCCATGCCTCGTGGAGCTCGTTGGGAGTGTGCAGGCGAGTACGTGCACGTCATGAATCGACGGGTGGATCGGCAGCGGCTGTTTGCGGCGTCCTCGGAGTATGAAGGCTTCGCCTCGCTCCTTGCCTGGGCCCAGTGCGAGATTGGCATGGAGATCACCGCGTGGACGCTCATGCCGAACCACTGGCATCTGATTGTGCGTCCCCGGAGCGTTCAACACCTGTCCCAGTTCATGCACCGGGTTGAGAGCGTTCATGCCATGGCCGTTCGCCGGGACTCGGTGACGCGTGGGAGTGGATGCGTCTACGGATCGCGATTCAAGGGATTCGTGATTCCTCATGAAAGAGTGCTGCGAGGCGTGGTGTACGTGGAGCGAAATCCCGTGAAGGCCGGACTCGTCGGAGAGGCCTTCTTGTGGACGCACGGCTCGGCGGCATCGATCGGTGATGGCATCCGCACGCCACGTGTCACCCGGCTACCGTGGGAGCTTGAGCGGCACCGCGCAAGGTTGTTGCGTGAGCCGCTGCCTGAGGAGTTTGAGGCCGACTTCCAGCACGCATGCCGGGGCGGCTTCATGTCCTCCAGTGCTCGGATGCAGCGGGTCGTGGAGTCGGCTGCCGGAGTTGTCCGGAAGCTGGACGCCGCGCGCAATCGGGTTCGTCACGGTCGGGGATCGTGGATGGCCCCGTTCCGCGGCGGGACGCCGGTTCGAGGGTCTGATACATAGACCCGTCCCTACTATGGGACCCATGATCGCGCACGACGAGGCCATCGTCATGGCGGGCATCCCCGCCGTGAACATGCTGCTCTACCACCGCATCCGCTTTCGCGTGGGTGATCCCGTGGCGATGGTGGACTGGCCCGCCGCCCCGCATCGCCGTCGAACGCTGATCCTGCGCGACATCGAGATGGACCGGGCCCGCCGGCATGCCCGTGCGGACACGTTCGCTTGCCCTCGTGACTTCGAGCCTGCAGGCGGACTCAGTGGCGACCGGGAGACCGCCACGGCCCAGTCGCTCGCGGAGTGCATTCGGCGGGCTGGCGTGCGCAAGGTCGTCTGCGACCGGACGCTGCCGGCGATCTATCACCACGAACTGGTGCGTGCGGGCGTCGCAGTGCGTTGCGAGCCGACGCTCTTCGTGGCGGATCGCCGAGCCAAGGATGACGAGGAGGTGCGTGCGATCCGTGCCGCGCAGCATGTCACGGAGGAGGCGATGGCCATGGCCTGCCGCCTGATCGCTCGCGCCAACACCGTGGCCGACGGAGCCCTCATGCATGCAGGCGAGGCCCTCACCAGCGAGCGTGTCCGTGGCGAGATCGATGCCTTCCTCGCAAGGCGCGGCTTCGAGAATCCGCGGTCGATCGTCGCGGGCGGTCCGCAGGGTGGCGACTGCCACCACGAGGGCCATGGTCCCCTTCGCACCGGCGAGCCCGTGATCGTGGACATCTTCCCGCGGGACAAGGCCACGGGCTACTGGGGTGACTGCACGCGCACCGTGGTGCACGGCGAGATTCCCGCGGAGGTGGCCGGCATGCACGCCACGGTGCTCGCGGCCAAGGTCGCGGCCACGATGGCGGTGCGGGTGGGCGCCAGAGCCGAAGAGGTTCACGCGTGCGCGCTGCAGGCGATCTCGGCGGCGGGCTACGGCACCGGAATGCCCCCTCAAGGCGCCGCGGCGACATGGTGCGGCATGGTGCACGGCACGGGCCATGGCCTGGGCCTGGAGGTTCACGAGCCACCGCTGCTGGACCGAAACGGACCCTCGCTCGTGGCCGGGGACGTGATCACCATCGAGCCGGGCCTCTACAGCCACGCGATCGGCGGCGTGCGCGTGGAGGATGTGGTGCTGGTCACCGAGAGCGGGGCGGAGAACCTTGGGAACGGCCTGTCGGAAGGGCTGGCCTGGAGCTGAGGGTCGCCGGCAGGGTCCGATACGAAGACCCGTCCCTGATATCGGTCACTCGCTCTCGTCGTCCATGTCCTGGGCCAGCTCGGCCTCGAGCGGGTCGAAGTCCGCGTCGCGCCGGCGCTCGAAGCCCTTGGAGGCCCGCTCGCACAGCGCCACCAGCGTGTGGTGCAGCCCCTCATGGTCCGGGTGCGCATCCAGCTTGGCCATGACGTCGTCGATCTGCTTGTCGAGGTCGTGGCCCGCGTCCACCGTCTCGATCGCGAAGTCGCCCAGCTGCTCGAGCGCATCGGCGAACCACGACAGCGTGGGCTTCTCCAGGTTCTTGGGCGGCTGGATCCGCGTGCGCACCGTGATCGCCCCGATCGCCACCACCGGGCACAGGCCCATGCGGTTGATCGGCTCGCGGCAGAGCACCGCCACCGGGATCTCGTCGCGCAGGGCCGCCAGACGGAGACGGCGGGCATCGGCTCCCACAAGCGGCGGCTCGATCATGTAGCAGCCCGGCTTGATGCGCATCTCCTCAACCACGCCCTCGCGGATCACCTGCACCTGCTTGCAGTCCATCGCCTCCTGAAGCCGCTGCCGTCTGGCCTCCTGCAGCGGCATGCAGATGCCGGCCATCATGCCGAAGGCCTCGGAACGCCGCGCCATCTCCAGCGCCTTCTGAGCGCACCGTTCGGCCTCGAACCACTTGCCGCGGCGCAGCGCCGCCACGGCCATCTCCATCTGCTCGTCGATGCGTGCCTTGCCGGTGGGGGTGGTCATGGAGCCTCCTGGGTGTCAGGCTTCGGGTCGTGCGGGCGTTCCCGCGCCCACACGCACGCCGCGCTTGTCGTCGCCCCGGCCGTTCTCCTGGGCCCGGCCATGCACGCCGCCGGCGCTCTCCAGCACGGCATCGCACAGCGTCTGCACGCTGGCGAAATCCGCGTACTCGCCCCGCAGCGCGGCCACCTTCTCGAGGATGTTGCCGCCACGATCGCGGAAGAGCCGCTTGTAGCACTCCTTCATGGCCTCCACCTCGGCGTCGGCAAGGCCCAGCCGCCGCATGGCGATGGCGTTGTGACCGCGCACCTCGGCGGGGTTGCCCTCCACGATCATGTAGGGCGGCACGTCCTTGCTCACGCGGGCCATGGCCCCGATGAAGCCGCGGGTGCCCACCCGCACGAAGTGGTGCAGCCCGGCGCCGCCGCCCACGTTGGCGCCGTCACAGACCGTCACGTGGCCCGCGATCATCGCGTTGTTGGCCAGGATCACCTGCGAGCCCACCCGGCAGTCATGCGCGATGTGCACGCAGCCCATGATCAGGTTGTCGCTGCCGATCACGGTGAGCCCACCGCCGTTGGCGGTGCCGCGGTGGATGCTGGTGTACTCGCGGATCTGGTTGCGATCACCCACCTCGAGCCGCGTTCGCTCGCCATGGAACTTCTTGTCCTGCGGAGGACCACCCACCACGGTGAACGGGTGCAGCACGTTCTCGCGGCCCAGCACCGTGTCGCGATCCATGTGCACATGCGAGACCAGCTCGGTGCCCTCGCCGAGATGGCAGTCGGGGCCGACCACGCACCAGGGGCCGATCCGCACGTTGGCGCCGAGCTGGGCGGAGGGGTCGACGACGGCGGTGGGGTGGATGGTGGGCATGGGTGCTCAGGCCTGATCCGAATCAACCATCATAAAGCGGATTTCGGCCTCGGCGGCCGCCTTGCCCGCCACGCTGGCTCGGCATCGAAGGCTGGCGGTCCGGGCATTGGCGCGGATGGTCTCGGCCTCCAGCACCAGCTGGTCGCCGGGCGTGACGGCCTTGCGAAGCTTGACCTTGTCCAGACTCAGCAGCAGGGCGATGCGACCGGTGTGCTCGAGGGTCTTGCTCATCAGCAGGCCGCCCAGCTGGGCCATGGCCTCCACGATGAGCACACCCGGCATGATGGGCTGCCCCGGATAGTGCCCCTGAAAGAAGGGCTCGTTCTGCGTGACGTTCTTCACGCCCACGGCGCGACGGTCGCCATCCATCTCGACCACGCGATCCACCAGCAGCATGGGATAGCGATGGGGAAGCAGGCGCTGGATGGCGCGCGCGTCCATCACGTTGCCCGCCACCAGGGACTCCGCCAGGTCGGTGGCGCGCATCGCCCGCATGATCTGGTTGCCCAGCTGGCGGTTCAGGCCGTGACCGCTGCGGTAGGCCACCACGCGGCACTGCACCGGCCGGCCCACCAGGTACAGGTCGCCCAGCACATCGAGCAACTTGTGCCGGACGGGCTCGTTGGCGAAGCGGAAGGCGTTGTCGATGGGGCCGTCGGGCCCGATCACCAGCGCATCACGCGGCGTGAGGTGCCGGCACATGCCGGCGGCCCACAGCTGTTCCGCCTCCTCCTTCAGGCTGAAGGTGCGGGCCGGCGCGATCTGTGTGGCGTAGTCGTCGCGCACCGGATCGAACACCTGGGTCTGCCGTTGGATGCGCGACTCGCCGGCGCCGTAGTCCAGGTCGTAGACCACCTCCATGCCCTCGTCGGAGCGCGGCAGGGCGGCGATCATGGCATCGCCTTCCTCCACCACGATGGGTTCGCGCAGTCGGAACACGCGACGAGGCGCATCCTGCTCCACCAGTCCCGCGGCGCGGATCGGCTCCAGGAAGGGCATGGCGCTGCCGTCACCAAGCGGAAGTTCCGGCCCGGCGATCCTGAGCACCGCATTGTCCACACGAAGCCCCGCGAGCGCGCTCAGGCAGTGCTCCACGGTGTCGATGGTCGCTTCGCCCACGCGGAGCGTGGTGCGCCGCGCCCGCGGGATCACGTGGCTGACCAGGGCTGGAATGGTCACCGGCGGGTCCAGATCCACACGCTCGAACACGATGCCGGTGCCGGCGGGTGCCGGGCAGATCTCCAGCGTGGCGTCCTGGCCATGGAGCAGGCCCTTGCCTCGCACGGTCACGCCGCTGGCCAGGGTTCGCTGCCGCTCGCCCGAGGGCGGGCGAGGGCCGGGTGCAGCGCGGGTCACGGAGCCTTCCCGTGTTCCTCGATCAGCTGGCGGAGTCTGCGTGACCACTCCGGCAGTCTACGGATGGCGGCGATCACCCTCAATTCGGACCGGGCATCCTGGGCCGGCATGCCCCCCCAGGTGGCACCATCGGGCACGTCATCCATCACCGCGCTCTTGGCGGCCAGACGGGCCCGGTCGCCGATGCGGCGATGGTCGGCGACGCCGCAGTGGCCGCCCATCTGCACCCCGTCGCCCACCTCCACGCTTCCGGCCAGCCCGGTCAGGCCCGCGATCACCGTCAGGCGTCCCACGCGGCAGCCGTGACCGATCTGGCAGAGGTTGTCGATCTTGGTGCCGGCACCGATCACGGTGTTCCCGAACTTGGCACGGTCCACGCAGGTGTTGGCGCCAATCTCCACGCCATCCTCCAGCACCACGCCGCCCAGATGCGGAATCCGCACCAGGCTCCGCCCGTCGGCGGCGGGGCGATAGCCGAATCCGTCGCTGCCGATCACCGCGCCCGCGTGCACCACCACGGCGGCCCCCAGACGGCACCGCTCGCGCACCACGGCGTTGGCATGGATCGTGCAGCCCGGACCCATCTGCACGCCTTCGCCCACCCGGGAGCCCTCGTGCAGCACACAGCCGTCGCCCAGCACCACGCCTGCAGCCACGCTGGCGAAGGCGGCCACACGCACGCCGGCACCCAGTCGGGCCGAGGGATCGACCGCGGCCATCGCGTGCACGCCAGCCGGCGGCAGGGGAGGCGATGGCGCGAACGCCTCGAGAGCCCGGGCCAGCGCCAGCTCGGCGTTGGGCACGCGGATCACGGCGCGACGGCCTGCGTCGCCCACCGGACACGACACGCGGCGGTCCACGATCGCCACACCGGCTCGGCTCTGGGGCCACCGCAGGGCGTAGCGGTCGTTCACGATGAAGGTGGCCTCGTCGGGTCCCGCCGCGTCGATGGCGTTCATGCCGCGCACCGGCGCGGCTGCATGACCCTCGAGTTCGCCGCCCACCAGTTCCGCCAGCTCGGCGGCCGTGGCGGGAGCCCCGCTCACGACCCCTTGCCCGCCGCGAAGGCGTCGTTCATCCGCTTGATCACCATGTCCGTCATGTCCAGCTGCGGATTGAACCACAGCATGCGGCGGCCGCTGATCTGCTGGGTGATCGGACGCGGATCGGTCTTGTCGAAGGGGGGCGTGGCGTCGTCCATGAACACGATGTCCACCCCGCTCGAGGCGCAGATCTCGCCCAGCGAGGCCTTGATGGCGTCGTACGTGCCCTTGACCAGCTGGGCCTGCTCGAACTCCATCTTGCGCTTGAGGAACTCCTCGAACACCCGCAGGCGGCCGGCCGCGTCGGTGAGCTTGCGCGCCGTCTCGGCGTAGCTGGGCGTGTCCACCTTGAAGCTTTCCAGCTCGGCCTGCAGCGTCTGCGTCTCGGCCACGATGGCGTCGCGCTTGGCGGCCTCGGCCTTCATGACCTCGGTCAGGCGAGCCTCGCCAGCCTTGTGCCGGTCCAGCCCGGCGAAGCACCGTTCCAGGTCCACGCATCCCACCACCGCGGGCTTGTCGGGAGAGGTCATGGCCCAGAGCAGGACCAGAGCGGGCAGCAGGGCGATCCAGGCGAGTCGAGGCCGGACGAGTCGTTGCATGGTGTGGGCTCCGATGGAAGTCACTTGACGGCGCCCGGCGCGGCGGATCCGCCGGCGGCGCGGGCGTTGTTCATGCGCACGATGAGCTTGTCGGTCAGGTCGTAGGCCGGGTTGGCGTACAGCGTGCGCCGCCGCTGAAGGCCCTCCAGCACCTGCAGCTCCATGGGCATCTTGGCCTCACGGTTGGGCTGGATGTCCTCGGAGCCGTCATCGATCAGGATGTAGTCGAAGCCCTCGGTCTCGGCCAGCTTGGCGGCCTCGCTGCGCAGGTTCCGGTAGATGCTGCGCCACATCAGGCTCTTCTCGTAGTCCAGCTCGGAGCCCTTGGTGTTGGCCCACTGCTCCATCTGCAGCTGCTCCAGGATCAGCGGTTCCGCCTTGGCCTGACGCTCGGGGGTGTCGGGCAGGTCCGCCAGCTCGCGCATGGCGCTTTCCAGCTTCTTGGCCCGGGCCTGGGCCTCCTCCTGGAACTGGCGCTTCATGGCCTCCACCTGCATCTCGAAGTCCTGGCGCTCCTGCAGCTTGTCGATCACCCGAGCCAGGTTGATGCTGGCGGTGCGCGTGCCCTGCGGCGCCACGGCGGGGCGGGCGGTGCCAAGGGCCACCGAGCCCACGGCCAAGGCGGAGCACGCGGCGGCGATCAGGATGGAACGGGTCTGCGGTTGCATGGGGCTTCCTCCAGGGGGCGAATTGTACGAGTCGCCGCGCTTCCGTGTGCAGCGGGATCCCTCCGGCCGGACCTAGAACGGCAGTTCGGCGTTGAAGGAGAACACCTGGGTGGAGTCGAACTCCTCCTTCACGATGGGAACGGCGAAGTCCAGCGCGATCGGGGCGGGGCCCAGCATGGGGATGTAGAGCCGCAGGCCGCCGCCCACGCTCACGCGGTACTGGTCCAGCGAGAAACCGTCCTCCACGGTTCCGGAGTCCACGAAGAACACCGCGGTGATGGAGTCCATGAACACGGGGATCTCCACCTGGGCCCCGGCGAAGAAGAGGAACTGTCCGCCGACCGGGTTGCCCTCCCAGAAGGGCTGCACGGGGGTCACGGCATCGGGGTTGGCCGGCGTGTTGCCGAAGGGCGCCACGAGCGGAATGGGAGCCGCTGGCCACGGTTGCTGATTGAGCACCGCCACCGACTGCGGGCTCACCCCCCGGAACGCGAAGCCGCGGAAGCTGCGGCCACCCATGTAGAAGCGCTCGAACACGGGCGCCGTGTCGCTGAACAGGTACGCCATCTGGCTGTTCAGTCGCAGCGTGGTCTTGCGGCCCAGGAAGTCCTCGTCCAGCGTCAGGAAGGTGGTGTAGGCGACGCGGGCCGTGGGGTACTGGTAGTCGCCCACGTACTGGCTCAAGCCGAGCTCCAGGATGCTTCCCGAACTGGGGCGCTGCCGGCTGTCCACCGTGTTGCGCTGCACGCCCACGGTCAGCACGGAGAAGGTGCTCGGGCCCTGCTGGTTGTAGATCTCGATGGGCGTGCCCACCTGAAAGTCGGTCAGCTTGACCCACTCCAGCCGCGCGCTCGCGTTGAAGGTCCAGAAGTCGCCGAGGCGGCGTCCCAGCCCGACCTGTCCGTTCAGCCGCTCCTCGTCGTTCTGCGCGAACACGCGCTGGCGATAGAAGCCGCTCACGGTGCCGGACCAGTCGGTGTCGAAGAGGTGCGGGTCGCCCAGCGAGACCGAGTAGGTGCTCACCTCGATGCCGGGCTGGATGCTCAGGTTGAAGGTCTGGCCCGCACCGCGGAAGGCGCGACCCCCGACCAGCTCTCCGAAACTGGCGGGAGGATCGGCGATGTCGAAGTTGTACTGGTTCAGCGAGATCTCGCCGCCGAAGCCTTGGTCGGTGCCCACGGCCACGCCGAAGTTCAGGCTTCCGGTGTTCTTCTCCTTCACCTCGACCAGCACGTCGCGCACGCCCGGGTTGTCCGGATCGGCGGGTTGGGCGGTCACGCGTTCCTCGTTGAAGAGACCGCTGGCCTGGAGGCGCTTCTTGGTGTTCTCGATCTCGTTGCCGTCGAGGGGGCGGCCCGGCTGGAAACGCACCAGCCGCCGGATCACCTTGTCGCGCGTGATGAAGTTGCCCTGGATCTTGACCAGCCCGGTGTCGAAGGCCTGGCCCTCGCGCACGGTCACGATCATGTCCACGTCGGGCTCCTCGCCGGCGCGCACGTACGTGGCGTCCACGATCGCGTCCACGTACCCCATGGCGAAGTACGCGCTCTGGATGAGCTTGGTGCTCTGCTCGATCCGGTTCTTCACGTACGCGTCGCCCGGTCGCAGCGACATCAGGCCACGCAACTGCTCCGGGCTGAAGACCGCCAGCTTGCCGTCGCCCTCGGTGGAGTCGATGCGCACGCTTCGCAGTCGGTACTGCCGTCCCTCGGTGATCAGGAAGACCACCTTGGCCTCCTTCTGGTCGGCGCTCAGCTCCACGCGCCGGTCCACCCGCACGTCCACGTACCCGCGGTCCGTGTAGTAGGCCACCAGCGTGGCGACGTCGTCCACCAGCATTTCCTCGTCCAGGTTGCCCTTGCGGAACAGGAAGATCCACGGCTTGGTCCGGATCTGCGCGGCCAGCTGCTTGGCGGGAAAGGCGCGGTTGCCCACGAACTCCACCTCACGGATGCGCACGCGCGGACCCTCGACGATCTTGAAGATCAGGATGCCCTCGTCCTTCAGGCGGCTCTCGTCGACGCCCACCTCGACCAGGTAGTGGCCCTTGCCCTTGTAGAGCTCCTTGATCTTGAACACGCTCTGCTGCAGCAGGAAGTCGTCGCGGGGACCGCCGGGATAGAGCGGGATCACCTGCCGCAGCTCCTGGTCGCTGATCGCGTTGTTGCCCACCGTCTGGATGGCTTCCACGATGGCCTGTTCCACCAGCACATAGGTCACCTCCACCGTGCCGTCCGGAAGGATCCTGGCATCGGCCGTGACCGTGGCGAAGTGGCCGAGCCGGTAGAGCGTGGACACGTCGGCACGAACCAGTTGGCTGTCGTACGGTTCGCCCACGGCCACGCGGATGTTGTTGCGGACCTCCTGCTCCCCCACGCGACCCAGACCGAGCAGCGAGACCTTGCCGATGGGGCGATCGGCCAGATCCTGATCCTCCACCCCTTGGGCGAGCGTGGGCAGGCCGAACAGCAGCGTGAGCAGCCACGCAGCCAGCACGCGGAGGTTGGCCGCCCCCATCGGGCGCGGGCCCGTTCGGAAGGGTGGGCGGGCGGAGCCAAGCATGCGTTCGGGCCGAGGATAGCCGTGGCATTTGGCCACCGCAGGGCCAAGGGCCTGCTACGCTCCGGAGCTCCATGCGACTCGATGCTCTGGCCGAGAGGCTTGGCGCCACGCTGCACGGCGACGGGTCCGTGGAGGTCACCTGCTGTGCGCCAGTCGACCGCGCCTCGACGGGGCAGGTGAGCTTCGTCGCCAACACCAAGTACCTCGAGCACCTGATGACCACGGGTGCCACCGCCGTCATCGTGGCGCCGGGCACGCAGGTCCGCGCTGGCGTGGCGCGTCTGGAGAGCCGCGACCCCTACTTCGCCTTTCGTGAGGCCATGGTGGCCCTGCACGGATTCCGGCTGCACCCACCCCCGGCCGACGCCGCGCCGGATCACCCGGACCGTTCACCGTTGGCCGTGGTGCACCCGTCCGCCGAGGTCGGACCGGGATGCGGCCTGCACGCCGGCGCGGTGGTGGAACGTGGGGCCCGCCTCGGCGCCCGCTGCGTGCTCTATCCGGGGGCGTACGTGGGCGAGCAGGTCGTGCTGGGTGACGATTGCGTGCTGTTTCCAGGGGCCACGGTCTACGACCGTTGCCGTCTGGGGCATCGCGTCACGCTGCATGCGCACGCCGTGATCGGCAGCGACGGCTTCGGCTACGCCACCCACAAGGGACGCCACGAGAAGATCCCGCAGGCGGGCATCGTGGTGCTCGAGGACGATGTGGAGATCGGCGGAGGCTGCGTGATCGAGCGCGCCGCCATGGAGGAGACGCGGATCGGCGCCGGCACCAAGTTTGCGGACCTGATCAGCATCGGCCACGGCACGCGGATCGGCCGACACTGCCTGCTCGTGAGCCTGGTGGGCGTGAGCGGCAGCGTGGAGATGGGCGACTACGTGGTGCTGGGCGGCCAGGCGGGCGTGACCGGGCATCTGAAGATCGGGAGCAACGTGCAGGCCTCGGGCAAGGCGGCGATCGTGACCGACCTGCCCGATGGCGCGCGGGTTGGCGGCATTCCGGCGATCGAACTCGACGCGGCCAAGCGCAATGCGCTGGCTGGACGCGATCTCTACGGCATGGCACGCCGGCTCAGGCAGCTGGAGCGCGAGGTGGAGCGCCTCCGTGCCGGGCACGCCGGTGAACAGCCCGTTTCCAAGACCTCATGACCACGCAGACCCTCCTTCGCACGCCCTTCCACGCCCTGCATCTCGAGCACGGCGCCCGCATGACCGACTTTGCCGGCTGGGACATGCCGCTCACCTATGGCAGCATCCTGGACGAGCATCGCTGGTGCCGCGGCGCCGTGGGCTTCTTCGACGTGAGTCACATGGGCCGTCTCAAGTTCACCGGCCGCCATGCACGCCGCTTTCTGGACCGGGTCTGCACGCGAGGCATCCTGGGCATGCAGCCGGGCATGGTCCGCTATGCGCTGGTGTGCAACGAGCGAGGCGGATGCCGCGATGACGTCCTGGTGTACTGCCTGGAGGAGTCGGAGTACCTCATGGTCTGCAATGCCAGCAACCGGACCAAGCTGCTGGCGCACTTCGAGGCCAACCGCGGCGACATGGCGTTCAAGCTGGAGGACCAGACCGAGAGCACCGCCATGGTGGCCCTGCAGGGCCCCAAGGCCATGGATCTCATCGGCGGCTTCAGCAAGGAGATCCCCACGCTCAAGCGATACCGCTTCACCCAGAAGAGCCTGCTGGTGGTCAAGCTGCTCGTGAGTCGCACGGGCTACACCGGCGAGGACGGGGTGGAGATCATCCTGGGATCCGCCATGGCCAAGATGGCGCTGGGCATGTTCCTCAAGGACATGGGCAAGGCCGAGGGGCTGGTCAAGCCGTGCGGGCTGGGCTCGCGCGACTCGCTGCGGCTGGAGGCAGGCATGCCGCTCTACGGGCACGAGATCAGCGAGGACATCGATCCGCTCACCGCGGGGCTGGACTTTGCGGTCAAGCTGGACAAGGGCGTCACCGACGAACGTGAGGGCACGTTCATCGGCCAGGAGGCCCTTCGGGCGATCGTGGCCGCCGGCGGCCCGGTGCGACGGCTCGTGGGGCTCACGCTGGATGGACGGCGCAGCGCTCGGCAGGGCATGAAGGTCATGCAGGGCGGGCAGGAGGTGGGTGTGGTGACCAGCGGTTGCCTGAGCCCCACGCTCGACCGTCCCATCGCGATGGCCATCGTGGATCGGGCCGTGGCCGGGTCCGCGCCAACGCTCGAGGTCGACCTGGGCCGCGAGCGCGCCGCGGCCACCGTGACCCCCATGCCGTTCATCAAGACGGTTCGCTGAATCGCGGTCTCACGCCGCGGGAGGCGTCTTCTTGCGGCCGCTTCCGGGTGGCCGGCCGCGGCGCTTGCCGGCAGGCGCCACCGGTGCCGCCTGCCCATCGGTCCGGATCCACTGGCTGGGCTTGTCGTCCATCAGCCGGGTGTGAAGCTTGCGGAGCGCCTCCTCGGCGATCTGGCGGACGCGCTCGCGGGTCAGGCCCACGGCCTCGCCGATCTGCTTCAGGGTGAGCGGCTCCTGGCCCTCCAGCCCGAAACGCAGCCGAAGCACCCGGGCGTCACGCTGGTCGATTGAGTCGAGCAGCTTCAGGATGTAGCCCAGGTCCTCGCGACTGGTGACCTTGCTCTCGGGATCGGGCGTGCGGTTGTCCTCGAACAGGTCGCCAAAGTCCACCGACTCGCCGTCGTCCTTCAGCGGCGCCTGCGTGGGGGTGTTCCGGGCCTTGACCGCGCGCTTGACGATCTCCAGCTTTCGCACCGGGATCCCCATGGCGTGGCTGAGCTCCTGCAGGCTGGGCTGGCGACCATGCTCCTCCTCGAAGCGGCGCTGCTGCTGCTTGTACCGGGCGATCAGCTCCACCATGTACGCCGGAATGTGGATCGGCTGCACCGCGTTGATCAGCGTGCGCTTGATGGCCTGCTTGATCCACCAGCTGGCGTAGGTGCTGAAGCGCGCCCCCTGGGCCGGGTCAAAGCCCTCCACGGCGCGGATGAGACCGATGTTGCCCTCCTCCACAAGGTCCGCGAGCGTCAGGCCGCGGTGCGAGTAGTTCTTGCTGATGGCGATGACCAGGCGCAGGTTCGCCTTGATCATGCGCTCCTTGGCTTCCTGATCGTCGTCGTTGATGATGCGCCAGCCGAGGTGCTTCTCCTCCTCGGGCGTGAGGAGGGCGACCTCGTTGATCTGCTTCATGTAGACGTGCAGATCGGATTGGACGTTGGTTCGGGGCATGGACTTCTGGGAGACCCGGGGCCCCGCATGGTAGTTCAGCCGGGTGGGCGGATGCCACCGTCGGAACGCCTCATTTTGCGCTAGCATCCCACGCGGGCACCCATGAGCGACCTCACCCTCTGGCTCAAGGATTGGCCCTGGCGGCCCGGAAGGCTGGATGTGCGAAGGATCCAGGCCGTGGATGGACGCCCGGTGCTGCAGGTCCGGGTGGAACTGGGGATTCTCCAGCTGGAGGCGGATGGCCGGCCAGATGGCGGCGATTTCCGGGGTGCGGCGACGGTGTTGGCATGGTTCCAGGCACAGCCGGACGCCAAGGTGGATGCCGACGGCGTGGCGGCCTTGGCGGCGGAGATGGCGCAGTTCAGGCAGCGCGCCATGGCCTGTGCCTTGATCGAGGACTGGCCACGCGCCCAACGCGACGCCCAGCACAACCTGGACGTGCTCGACCTGATCGCCCTCCGGGCCCAGGATGCGCCAGCCCGGCGACGCTTCGAGACCTGGCGCCCGCACGAGCAAGCCACGCTGGCAAGGGCTGCCTCGGCGCTGGCGATGGCATCCGGTCGCCGTGACCTGGCTCGTGCCGCGCTGGATGCGGGCCTGCGTCAGGTGCAGGCCACGTTGGCACGGCTGGGACGATCCGATGACGCGGGGCATTGCCCGGAGACGGCTCTGCTGCGGGCGCTGCTCGACGCGCTCACGCTGAAGCTGCCCGGCAGCCAGCGACTGGAACTTCAGCAGCGGCTGGAGGAGGCGGTACGGGCGGAGAACTTCGAGCTGGCCGCCATCCTGCGCGACGAACTCCGGCAGATGAAGGGCGAGGCCCAGTGATCTGGCTCCAGTACGCCGGTGCCACCGTGTTCGCGGTGGTGGGACTGCTCGCCGCTCTGCTCACGCCGGTCGGGGTCCCGGGGGCATGGATGCTCATCGGCGTCGCCGGGACGGTGGATGCCACCGTGATGATGTCGGGCGGCGACACGCTGCCCTTTGGCGTGCGGCCGTTGGTGGTGGCGGTGGCCGCGGCGGCCGTGGGCGAGGCGATGGAGTTCGTGGCTTCGGCGGCGGGCGCCAAGGCGGGCGGTGCAAGCCGTGCGGGCATGGCCGGGAGCATGGTGGGCGGAATCGTGGGCGTGATCGGTGGCACGGTGCTGATTCCGGTGCCCATCGTGGGCTCCATCGGTGGGGCCATCGGAGGGGTGGTGCTGGGTGCGGTACTGGCCGAGGTGCTGGTGCACGGGCGCACCGTGGGGCAATCCGTGCGGCCTGCCACGGGTGCCGCGGTCGGACGCGTGCTGGGCTCGCTCGCCAAGTTGCCGTGCGCGCTCATCGCGTGGATGGTGCTGGTGTACGACGCCTTCACCTGAGGCGACGCAGCAGGTCAGGCCCCATGGCGAAGGCGGTGATGCCGCCCGCGTGATCGATCAGGTGCAGCCTCGACGCGTCGAGTCGGTGGGTTCCTCGCCACACGGGCGTCACGGTGCCTCGACCTCCGGAGAGCTTCACGGCATGGTCCAGGCCCAGGTACAGGCCGCGGTGCGGAGCAAGCGCCTCGATCGGCGTGGCCGTGCCGTGATCCATCGCCATGGGATCCTGTTCGCAACGCCAGGTGGGCACGACCCGTTCATCGACGCCCGGCTTGGCGGAGGGACCCAGCAGCAGGTCGAAGTGCACCGATCCGTCCGGTCGTTCGTGCCGGAGAATCGCCGCAAACCCCGCTGCTGGAACCGGGGGACGCTGGTCCACGCCCAACCCTATCATCCGCACCATGATTCGCGTCGCTTCGCTCCTTCATCCCGCCCGAGTCCTGCTGCTGATGGCCGCGATGGCCGCGGCCGCGTGCCAGGGACCGCCACCCACCGACTCCACCGTGCAGAAGGCGGACTTCCTGCTCGAGCACGACCGATGCCAGGAGGCGGCTGACCTGGTGCGTCCCGTGGTCGAGGCCAATCCGGGCAGTTGGGGCGCGCAGTACGCATTCGGCCGCGCCATGCTCTGCCTGGGCGAACTGCCCGAGGCTCGCAAGGCGCTTGAGGTGGCGGTGGCCCGCAATCCCGAGGATCTGGATGTGGTCTTTGCCCTGGCCGAGTGCATGGAGCAGCAGGGGGACACCGGCAAGGTCTACCTGCTGCTGCGCAACGCTGGCGCCGAACTCCGCAGTCCCGAGGCATACGTGCGGCTGGCGGAACTGGCCGAGCGCATGAACGACCTGGACTCGGCCAAGCAGGCGCTGGAGAGCGCCATCGAGTTCGACCAGGGCTACCAGATTCCCAAGAGCACCGAGCCGTACTACCGGATGGCCATGCTGCAGGCGCGGCTGGGCAACGAGCCCGAGTGCATCCGCCGCCTGCGTCAGGCCTACGGCATCAATCCCGAGGACCCGCGCGTGGTGGCGGCACTGCAGGAGCGCGGCCAGGTCATCGGGCCCACGCTGGGGCTGCCCCGCGGCAGCTGACGCCACGTGGCCGGCCGATCCACCGATGCCCGCAGCGGGGCGGAGCGGTCCGGCGCCCTGCTGGGTCGTCTGGCCGCCATGTGCGACCTGGTCCGGTGGCGGCTGCTCGCCCTGCTGGAGCACGACGAACTTGGCGTGGGCGAACTGGCGAGGATCCTCCAGATCCCGCAGAGCACCGCCAGCCGACATCTGAAGGCGTTGCTGGAGGGTGGCTGGATCGCGCGGCGAAGCGAGGGGCCCAGCGGCCGGTATCGCCTCGCCGGCACCACCATGCCTGCCGAGGCCCGGACGATCTGGGACTTGGCGCGCGCGGCCGTCACGGCGCATCCCGAGTCGGCTCAGGACCGCGTGCGTCTTGCCAGCGTGCTGGCGGACCGCCGCGTGGACAGCCGCTCGTTCTTCGGCCGTCTCGGTGGCGAGTGGAGCGAGGTGCGGAGGCAGCTCTTCGGCGAGCGCATCACGGCCCTGGCGCTTCTGGAACTGCTGGACCCGGACTGGGTGGTGGCGGACCTGGGCTGCGGCACCGGCGAGGCTTCGCAACTGCTGGCCCCGTGCGTGGGACGCGTGATCGCGGTGGACCGCGAGAAGTCGATGCTGGAAGCCGCCCGCAAGCGACTGTCTGGGCATCGGCATGTGGAGTTCCGACAAGGCGGCCTGGAGGCTCTTCCGCTCAAGGCCGGTGAGGTGCACGCCGCGGTGATGATGCTGGTGCTGCACCACGTGCCCGATCCGGCCGCGGTGCTGCAGGAGGCGCGACGCGTGCTTCGGCGAGGCGGCGCCCTGCTGGTGGTGGACATGGCACCGCATGACCGCCGCGCCCTGGCAGCCAGCATGGGGCATGTGCACATGGGATTCGCCGAGGCCGCGATTCGGCAACTTGGCAAGACCGCCGGTCTCGCGCTGCAGCGTTACCGCGCGTTGCCGGCGGAACCAAACTCCAGCGGACCGGGGCTGTTCGCGGCCCTTCTGCGGGCTTGATCCGCGGCCTTCGGGGTCACCTGACCGGCGGAGGCTGGCGGTTCTTGGCCAGCTTGGCCAGCACTGGTGCCGGATCCCGCTCGGCGCCGGCCTTGCAGCCGTCGCAGCAGAACCGCACCAACTGTCCTCCGATCAGCGTCTGGCTGGGCGTGGCCGGAAGCTCGCGCCCGCTCACGGGGCACACCCGAAGCGGGTAATCCTTCGACTGCGCAGCCACCACGGCCTTCTCCACCTTGGCAAGCCACGCCTTGGGATTTCGCTTGACCTTGCGCACGCACTGGGCGCAGCAGGTGCGCACCAGTTGGTTGCCCACCACCACATGCTTGGCATCCTTGGCATCGGGGCCTCGGGGATCGCTCAGCGACTCGTCGGGCATCACCACGCAATGGATGGGGGGGTAGAAGCGCAGTTCCATCGCCTCGATGGCCTCGTCCGCCTTCCTGAGATACCTCGCCCGGTCCGCCTCGAAGGTCTCCACGCACTTGGGGCCGCAGAAGCGCACTTCCCGGCCCTGCACCGATGGATCGTCCGCATCCTCCAGGATCCGCACCACCATGGTTTCGCCCAGCGCGTCACCGCTGACCACGCACGTGCCCAGCGGCCACGCGTAGCCCACGCGCTCGGGCGCGGCCTTGGAGGCGTCCTGCGCGGGATGCGCCCCGAGCAGCGTCAGGGGTGCCAGAAGCGTCAGGACAGGCAGCAAGGCTCTCGGCGTCATGCTTCGCATGCTAGAGCCAGCGGCCGACGCGGGACCACCGCGCAGCAAGGCGGCCGCCGGGCGGGAAGCCCGACGGCCGTGGGGTCGCAGGTTGCGGCTGAATCAGTTGCCGTCCTTCACCTCGTACTCGGCGTCGATCACGTCGTCCTTGCCGCCCCCCTTGGGGCCACCAGCCTCGGGCTTGGCACCGGTGGCCTGGCCGGCCTGGGTGGCCTCATAGACGGCCTTGCCCAGTTCCATGGACGAGTCGTTGAGGTTCTTCAGGGCCGCCTCCATGGCCGCCTTGTCCTCGCCCTTGAGCGCGGTCTCGAGGTTGGTGAGCGCGCCCTCCACCTTGCCCCGGGCCTCGGCGCTGATCTTGCCGCCGTGCTCCTCGAGGCTCTTGCGGGTGGCGTAGGCCGCCGCCTCGCCCTGATTGCGCAGGTCGATCAGTTCGCGGCGCACCTTGTCGGCCGTCGCATTCTGCTCGGCCTCCTTGCGCATCCGCTCCACCTCGTCCTTGCTGAGTCCGCTCGAGCCGGTGATGCGGATCTCCTGCTTCTTGCCGGTCGCCTTGTCGGTGGCCGTCACGTTCAGGATGCCGTTGGCGTCGATGGCGAACTCCACCTCGATCTGCGGCAGGCCGCGGGGGGCCGGCGCGATGCCCGCCAGATCGAAGCGACCCAGGCTGCGGTTGTCGTTGGCGAACTCGCGCTCGCCCTGCAGCACATGGATGGTCACGCTGGTCTGGTTGTCCGCCGCCGTGCTGAAGGTCTCCTTCTTGCTGGTGGGGATCGTGGTGTTGCGCTCGATCAGCTTGGTCATGACACCGCCGAGCGTCTCCACGCCCAGCGAGAGCGGGGTCACGTCGAGCAGCAGCACGTCCTTCACGTCGCCCTGGAGCACGGCGCCCTGAATGGCCGCACCCACGGCGACCACCTCGTCGGGGTTGATGCTCTTGTCCAGCTCCTGGGTCTGGAAGATCTCCTTGGCGATCTCCTGGACCTTGGGGATGCGGATCGACCCACCCACCATGACGACTTCCTGCACGTCCTTGGGATTGAGCTTGGCGTCCTTCAGGGCCTGCGTGCACGGGCCGCGCAGACGGTCGAAGAGGTCCTTGCACATGTCCTCGAAGCGCGAGCGGGTCACGGTGACCTGCAGGTGCTTGGGTCCGCTCTGGTCGGCAGTGATGAATGGCAGGTTGACCGAGGTCTCCATCTGGCTGGAGAGCTCGATCTTGGCCTTCTCGGCGGCCTCCTTGAGGCGCTGCAGGGCCATGGCGTCCTTCCGGACGTCGATGCCCTCCTTCTTGCGGAACTCCTCGGCGATGAAGTCGATCAGCCGCTGGTCGAAGTCGTCGCCGCCAAGGTGGCCGTCACCGTTGCTGGCCAGCACCTCGAAGACCCCGTCGCCCACGTCGAGGATGCTCACGTCGAATGTGCCGCCGCCCAGGTCGAAGACCGCGATGCGGGCATTCTTCTTCTTCTCCAGGCCGTACGCCAGGGCCGCGGCGGTGGGCTCGTTGATGATGCGCTCCACCTTCAGGCCGGCGATCTCGCCGGCATCCTTGGTGGCCTGCCGCTGGCTGTCGTTGAAGTATGCGGGCACGGTGATCACCGCCCGCTCCACCTTCTCGCCCAGGTAGTCCTCGGCGATCTTCCTGAGCTCCTGCAGGATCATGGCGCTGATCTCCGGCGGCGTGTACTGCTTGCCGCGGATGTCCACCTTGACCAGGTCGTCGGAACCCCCGACGACGGTGTAGGGCACCAACTTCTCCTCCTGCTCCACCTCCGCGTGGCGGCGGCCCATGAAGCGCTTGATGCTGAAGACGGTGTTGCTGGGGTTGGTCACCTGCTGGTGACGGGCGGGCTGGCCCACCAGCCGCTCGCCCTTCTCGGTGAAGCCCACCACGCTGGGGGTGGTGCGGCTGCCTGAGGCGTTGATCAGCACCTTGGGCTGCCCGCCTTCCATCACGGCCACCACGGAGTTGGTGGTGCCGAGGTCGATTCCGATGATCTTTCCTGCCATGGTCGTGATTCCTTTCGCCCGACGTGTCCTTCGGCGGGCATGAGGGAGAGAGCAAGCCCGATGCCAAACCGGTGGGATCGGCGGCGGCGGCGATGCCGGATGGTTTTCAGCAGCTGGTGGACGCTCAAGCGGGGCATCAACCGCCGCACCTGCCATTTGGGCACCCGTAGCATTCCGCTCGAATGGGCCGCGCCGCCTCCATCCTGGGTCGCCTGGAGCGGCTTGCGCGGACGGTGCTGTGGGTGGTGGGCGGTCTTTGGGTGCTGGGTCTTGCGGCCGGTGATCGCTGGGGATGGTCCCAGTGGCTGTCCTGGATGCCGCCCCTGGGGATCGCGATGGCCGCGGCCGCAAGCAGCGGCCTGACATGCATGGTCCGGCCGCTGCGGCGAGGTCGCCTGCTGATGCCCGTCCTGATTCTGGCGGCGGCCCTCGCGTTGGTGCTTCGCCGCGACGTGGGGCTCTGGATGGCCGTGGCCCCCCGGGCTGACGAAGTCCGCGTGCTGCAATGGAACACCGATTATCCGGCGGGCAACGATCCGCGCGCGGCCCTGGCCATCTTCAACCAGGGCGCCGACATTGTTCTGATCTCCAACCGGGGATCGATCACTTCGCCCGACCTGGTGCAGCAGTGGGGAGGACCTGACGCGCAGGTGGCGGGTGTGGGTCCGTTCGCGCTGATCACCAGCATGCCAGTGATCGAGGCACGGCCGATCGCGTTCAGCACCCGTGGTGGTCAGTACTGGGCGGTGGGCCGGTTCACCGTGCTGCCCCCCGACTGGAATGGCCGCCCGCTTCGAATCGCGATGGTGGACCTGCCAAGCAGGCCTCGTCTGCCGCGGTCAGCCGTGGCGGCGGCGCTGTCCCAGGCCATCGAGGTCGGGCAATTGGGGCCGGTCGATCTGGTGGCGGGAGACTTCAATGCCCTTGATGACAGCGTGATCATGCGGCGTTGCTTTCCGGGGTTCCGTGACGCGCTTGCGGAGGCAGGGACCGGCTGGCTTGCCACGTGGCCGCGTCGGTTGCCGCTGTGGCGGATCGACCATGTGTTGCTGGGACCGCAGGTGCGGTGCCTGGCTGGATGGACGATTGACCCCGGAACATCCGAGCACATGATGACGATGGTGCGGTTGGTGCCGGTTGATCCGTGACCTGGAGCTGCCCGCACAAGGGGCTTCAGCGCTTCACGCCGTGCAGCACGCGGACCATCTCGCGGAAGACGGACTGCTGGCTTTCCGGATCCATGGGCGTGGCGTCGGCCGGGAGTCGGCGAATCATCGTCTCAAGTGCGCGGTCGCCAATCCAGGAGACGCTGCCGTCCATGCGTGCGGCATTGCAGCCAAGCGGTCCGTGGTTCAAGGCAGCGCGGCTGGAGAGCCCGTCCGTGACCAGGATCTCTCCCTGCGCGGCTCGCTGGGCAGCGGAGGCAGTCTGGCTGCCCAGCACACGGGTGTTCCAGTTGGCCCAGTACTGATAGTTGCCCGCAACGGCCTGATCCGGCACGCGGGAACGCGAGGTCGGGTCGAATCGATCGCGGAAGTCCTCGAAACGATGCGTGGTCTGGTGGGCCGGGCAATAGAAGACGCCAGCATCGTTCAGGTACCGACGGGACCAGAGTTGGCCAAGTCCGTCCCAGGCCTGCTGGCCCGTGGCGTCAACCGCCGAGAGCATGAACGTCATCTGGGGCTGATCCGGGGCAAGCCCCGCAAACCGCGCCACGTGGCGGCTCTCCAGCGTGGAGCCACCACCTGCGGAGCCCTGATCGGCTTCGAAGGCCACGTGGGCGGCCGAGATCACGCGAAGGTTGTTCTGGCACATCAGCCGCATGGCCAGTTCCCGAACCTTGCCGAAGGCCGGAAACAGCAGCGACGAGAGAATCGCCACCACCGCGAGCGTGACCAGCAACTCGATGAGGCTGAATCCACGCGCAGTCGACCGACCGGGATGGTGGGCTCGGATCGTCATGGCAGCAGGCCAACGGGGGCAGACAGGGGCTCGGGGCACCCTGGGGAGGGATGCAACCGAACCTTGACAAACGATGGCACCGGGTTGCGGGATTGCGAGAAAAATGTGGGATTGTTTCTGACTTGATCCAGGCCGGGGCTATGTTGGCATTGGAGAGGAGGTTGTCCTCCTTTCCATTACAACCCGAGAACGGAGAGGAGTGGAAAGATGGTTTATGCAACTGGAGATGAGGAGTGGGTGCTGATGAGCCGCGTGGCCTCGGGCGATGAGGCCGCGATCTCGGAGTTGCACGACCGCTTCGGAGCCTTGGTTTTCAAGGCGTCGCGGCAGGTCTTGAACAGCCGAGCCGAGGCGGAAGACGCTTCCCAGGAGATCTTCGTCCGACTCTGGAAGACCGCGGACCGCTTTGATCCTCGCCGGGCACGCCTGGTCACGTGGGTCATGCTGATTGCCCGCCGCCACCTCATCGACCGTCTTCGCCGCAAGGTGGCGCGCCCCGAGGTGCTGGGCCTGGCGGCCGAGACCGAGAACACGTTCATGGGCTCGGATCAGCATCAGGCTCCGGCCGTGCCGGCCGAGTCCAATGTCGCGCTCAAGGCCCGAATTCAGGAGCTTCCTGCCCTGCAGCGAGAGGTGATCGAACGGACCTATCTGCATGGCTTCACCCTTCGCGAGGTGAGCGAGCAGTTGAACGCCCCCCTCGGAACGGTCAAGAGCGCGCTCAGCCGCGGCCTGGCCCGCCTCCGCGAACGCCTTGGCGACGCGGAAAGGCACTTGGCCTGATGGAATTGGCCATTTTCCCCATGGGCTGCACCCGCTGAGCGGGGGGGCCCGTATTGAAAGGCACAACCAGAGGGAGTGGCGGGAGCCCGACAAGGGCTTTCCGGCGAGACGCCGCTCCTGATCGTGACTTCGTGTTGGTCACAGGGACGCGGCAGGAGGGTGCCGCCTCTTGTCTGTTGCGGCATGGGCCCGGCGAATGCCGAGGGCTGGAAGGAAGTGGGTTGCCGTCATGAAGTCGCCCGAACTGCTCCGTCGCGAAGAACTGCTCGAACTCGCCGCCCTCGATGCGATGGGTCAACTGGATGAGTTCGAGGCTGACCACTACACCCGAAGCTTCCATGCCGCCCCTTCCTCCGTGCAGGAGGAGATCCGTCGGCTGCAGGCCGAGATCGCGACCGACGATGCGTTCCTGAGCGACGAGGTGATGCCGGCCGACCTGAAGGCCAGGGTGATGGGTGCCGTGACCGCGGCGATCGACGAGGAGGCTGCGGCCCTGCGGCCCATCGCCTCGATCGGCGTCCGCAGCCGTGCCCGCTCGGAGAGTTCCGATGGCGTGACCGAGGCCGTGGCCATGGCCTCGCAGACGCATCGCTTGCAGTCGATGCAGCGAACGCTGGTGGTGTGGCGAGCCGCCTCCATCGCCTTGGCGGCCTCGCTCCTGACCAGTCTGCTATGGGTCACGATGATCAGCCGTCAGGTGGACACCTTCGGCCAGCTCCTGCAGGAGAAGGCACTGGTGGAGGCGTTGGTGGAGCAGGCCGGTCCCGGTTTTCGCAACGTGGTCGCAGGCGGGGCCCAGCCCCGCTCCCTCCAGCCCGCCGTTGGCACGCAGGGCCTGATGGGTGGCGTCTTCGTGGATCCGGCCTCGGGTTCCGGCTACCTGGTGGTGTTCGGTGCCCAGACCAACCAGACCTACGCCGCGCGGCTGGTCTCGGAGTCGGGCGAGGTGACCTCGCTTGGCTCCTTCACCGGCGGTGCATGGGCCACCGGTGTGTCGCTCGCCAAGGTGGATCTGACCAAGTTGCAGCATGAACGCATCGAGATCGTGGACCTGCAGGGCCGCGTGGTCATGACCACGGCCTGAGCCCTCGGGGGTCACGCGACGGATTCCTTTCTGTCCCTTCATCCCGCCCCTCACACCCGACGCCGCGGATCCCTCCCCGCGGCGTCATCCTTTTTGGCGGCTACCTTGCCCGCATGGTGATCTGGCTCAACGGTCGGATGGTGGAGGAGCCGGAGGCCCGTGTCTCGGCACTGGATGCAGGGCTGCAGCACGGCGTGGGTCTGTTCGAGACCATGCAGGCCCGCAACGGACGCGTGTTCCGGCTGGCCGATCACCTGGAGCGACTGTCGGTCAGTGCGGCGGAACTGGGTCTTGCGGATCCACTGCGGGTGGAGCCGCTGGCGGAGGCGGTGATGCAGGTGATGGCGCGGTGGGGCAAGCCCGACGCGCGTCTTCGACTGACGGTGACGGCGGGCACGGTGAACATGCTGCGACAGGCTCGCGAGGATGCGGCGGCACGCGTGGAGCCCACAGTGCTGCTGGTGGTCACGCCGCCGACGCCGTTTCCCGAGGAGATGTTCGAGCGTGGCGTCGCGGCGATGGTGGCGGACGATCGTCTGAACCCGCTGGACCGGTTCGCCAGCCACAAGACGCTGTGGTACTGGCCCCGGATGGCGGCGTTGCGTGAGGCAGCCCGTGCGGGAGCGGCTGAGGCGATCTGGTTCGACGTGAGCAATCGACTCGGCTGCGGTTGCACAAGCAACGCGTTCGTGGTGAAGGGCGATCGACTGATCACGCCGATCGCGCGGGGCGAGGAACCGCGTGGTGGGTTGCAAAGCCCCGTGTTGCCGGGGGTGGCCCGTCGCACGCTGCTGGGCCTGGCGCAGGAGTGCGGGCTGTGTCCGGAACGCGCCAGCCTGACGATCGACGACGTGCTGGGTGCCGACGAGATGCTGCTGACCAACGTCAGCTGGGGCGTGTTGCCGGTGGTACGACTGGAGCGCGGCATGATCGGCTCCGGCGAGGTGGGCCCCGCCACGCGGCGGTTGCGGACCGCGTGGCACCAGGCCGTGGAGACGCTCACCCGGGGTTGAGCGGGGGCTGTGGACAACCTGATCGGGCGGGGATGGCACGGTGGGGCGGGTCACTACCATGGACCGCTGCGGCGGAGCCGCGTCAGGAGGCCTTCAGGCAGGTTCATGGCTGAACATCGTTCCAAAGCCTTCGTGCACCTGCACCTGCACAGCGAATACAGCCTGCTCGACGGGGGGAACCGGGTCGACGCGCTGGTGGAGCGCGTGAGGGCATTGGGCATGGACGCCGTGGCCGTGACCGACCACGGCAACCTGCACGGCGCGATGGAGTTCTATATGGCGGCGAAGGCCGCTGGGGTCCGTCCGATCCTGGGCATCGAGGCCTACGTGGCACCGGGTGACCGGACCGAGCGAAAGCCCAACGGCATCGCCGATGGCGGCTTTCACCTGGTGCTGCTCGCGGAGACCCTCGAGGGATGGCGCAACATCGTGCGCCTGAGTTCGGACGCCTTCCTGAACGGCTTCTATTACAAGCCGCGGATGGACCGCTCCACGCTGGAGCGATGGAGTCGGGGGGTGATCGCCATCAACGGGCATCTGGGCTCGAGCGTGGCGCACTGGCTGCAGCAGTTCCTGCGGACGCAGGATCCGGCCGACTGGGCGCGGGCTCGTGAAGAGGCACAGTGGCACGCCCGGTGCTTCGGCCCCAACGCGCGGGGCGAGCCGTGCTTCTACCTGGAGCTGCAGCGGCATGTGGAGGAACAGTGGAAGATCGATCCGCTGGTTCGCAGGCTGGCGGCGGAACTGGGCCTGCCGCTGGTGTGCGACAATGACGCGCACTTCCTGCGCCGTGAGGACCATGACGCCCACGACACGCTGTGCTGCATCTCGATGGGCAAGACCAAGGATTCCACCGACCGGCTGATCTACAGCGAGGAGCTGTACGTGAAGGACCCGGACGCGATGGCGGAGCTCTTCGTGGACGTGCCCGAAGCGCTGGAGAACACGCGGCGCATCGCCGACCGGTGCGACGTGGAGCTGCCCACGGGGCAGAATCACGCTCCGCTGGTCCGTGTGCGGCGTGTGGGTCGGCCGCCAGCCCTGAACGCCGCCGACCCCACGGGATGGTTCAACCGGTTCTGCGAAGGCTTCGAGTTGCAGCCCTTTGAGGCGGCCACTGCGACCGAGCGCGATCTGGCGTCGGCCAAGAAGGCGTGTGACGAGGCCCTGCGCGAACTGGCGGAGGCGGGGGCGCTGTGGCGTTACGGCGCCGACGGCATCACGCCGCAGGTGCGTGCCCGGCTGGACCGCGAGCTGCAGGTGCTGGCCGACAAGAGCATCTCGGCCTACTTCCTGATCGTGTGGGACTTCGTGGCATGGGCGCGGCGCAACGGGATTCCGGCTCTGGCCCGTGGCAGCGGCGTCGGCACCATGGTGGGCTACGTGCTGGGCCTGTCCAACGCGTGCCCGGAGCGATTCGGCCTGCTGTTCGAGCGCTTCACGGATCCGGACCGCAGCGAGTACCCCGACATCGACGTGGACATCTGCCAGGACGGTCGGGCCCGCGTGCTGGACTACGTGCGCACCAAGTACGGTCACGTGGCGCAGATCATCACGTTCGGCCGTCTCAAGGCCAAGGCCGCCGTGAAGGACGTGGCTCGCGTGATGGGCCTGCCGCCCGCCGAGGGCCAGCGCCTGTCCAACCTGGTGCCCGCGGAACTGCACATCACGCTGGACGAGGCCCTTCAGAAGGAGCCGGAGCTGGCCAGGGCCGCCGAGCGCGATCCGGTGATCGGCAAGGTGGTCGAGCACGCCAAGGCGCTGGAGGACCACGCGCGACACGCGGGCATCCATGCCGCGGGCGTTGTCATCGCGACGCGGCCCCTGGACGAGATCGTGCCACTGTGCCGGGCCACGGGCGGCGGCGAGGAGGTCGTGACGCAGTGGGACGGACCCACGTGCGAGAAAGCCGGCCTGCTCAAGATGGACTTCCTGGGCTTGCGCACGCTCAGCACGATCGAGCGTTGCCGTTCCCTGGTCCGAGGCACGCTCGACGAGGCCGCCATCTGGGCCGCCGTGGGACGGCTGCCGGGCGACGGCGGACCGCACCCGCTGGACCTGGACAGGATTCCGATGGATGACCAGCGCGTGCTGGCCCTGTTCCGTCGCGGTGACACCATGGGCGTGTTCCAGTTCGAGTCGGGCGGCATGCGCAAGTTGCTGGTGGACATGCAGCCGGACCGGCTGGAGGACCTGATCGCGGCCAACGCGCTCTTTCGGCCGGGTCCGATGGACCTGATTCCGGACTACAACGCCCGCAAGCATGGGCGGCAGAAGGTGCCCGGCGTGCACCCCGTGGTCGACGGCCTGGTGGCGGAGACCTACGGCATCATGGTCTACCAGGAGCAGGTGATGCAGGTCCTGCATCACCTCGGCGGCATCCCGCTCCGCGCCGCGTACGCCATCATCAAGGCGATCAGCAAGAAGAAGCAGGACGTGATCGAAAGCGCCCGTGCGGACTTCGTGCGCGGATCCGGGGCCCGTGGCGTGGAGGCGGCGGTGGCCCAGGAGTTGTTCGACCTGATCGTGCGCTTTGCGGGCTACGGCTTCAACAAGAGCCACTCCACCGGCTACGCCATCGTGGCCTACCAGACCGCCTACCTGAAGACCTTCTTTCCCGCCTTCTACATGGCCAGCGTGCTCAGTTTCGAGAGCCAGGCCCGCAAGATCGAGGAGTGGTCGGTGTATCTGGAGGACTGCCGGCGATGCCCGTGGCCCGACAGCACGCCGCAGCGACCGCACGTTGGCGTGGAGGTGAAGCCGCCGGACGTGAACCGGAGCGCCGCGGATTTCGCCGTGGTGTTCGAGGGTGGCGAGCCGGTCGACGCCTGCCACGGGCATGTGCGATTCGGGCTGCAGGCCATCAAGGGGGCGGGCGGCGCGGCGATCGCGGCCATCGTGCAGGAGCGGGTCCGGGGTGGTCCGTTCCGCGACCTGCACGACTTCTGCTCGCGTGTGGACCTGAAGGCCGTGAACCGGGCCACCATCGAGGCCCTGGTGAAGGGCGGTGCCTTTGACGCGCTGCACGGCCAGCCCGCGCGAGCGGCGTTGATCGCCACCATTCCGGAGGCCCTGGCCGCCGGGCATGCCCAGGCGAGTGACCGTCGCAGCGGCCAGATGAACATGTTCGGCGTGTTCGAGGAGGCCCAGCCCGCCTCGGGTCCCGCCGCCGCGGCCACGCTGAAGTCCGTGGAGCCGTGGGACCGCATGACCACGCTGTCCATGGAGAAGGAAGCGATCGGGTTCCATGTGAGTGGACATCCGCTCGACGAGCACGCATGGGCCGTGCGCACGTTCTGCAGCGTGGACTCGGCGGGCGTGGCGGACCTGCCGGGCGATGCGCCGGTGGTGCTGGCGGGCGTGGTCACGCGCGTGCGGCCCACCGTGAGCCAGCGTGGGCGGGAGCCCGGACGCCGCATGGCCATGCTCACGCTGGCCGATCGCCAGGGTCAGGTGGACGGCGTGATCTTTCCGGATGACTTTGCCCGAAGCGGCGAGCACCTGCAGGTGGACCGGGTGGTGGTGGCGGTGGCCGCGATCGACCGGTCCCGCGCCGAGCCCAGCCTGATCGTGAATCGGGTCATCCCCGTGGAGCAGGCCTGTGAACAGCTGGCCACGCGACTGGAGTTGCGACTGCGCGGCGGCGAGGGTGAGAGCGACGAGCCTTTCGGCGTGGTGTGGCGCATGGTCGCGGGGCTTCTACGCCAGGCCAGCAGCAGTGCGCAGGCCCTTCAGGGCAAGCCCGTGGAGGTGGTGCTGCGGGTGGAACTGCCCGACGGGCGGGACGTGGTGATGGCGGCGCGAGGCATCCGGGTGGTGCCCACGCTGGCGTTGCTGGAGCGGCTTCGGACGACGCTGGGCCGTATGGGTGAGGTGCGGGTGCTCGGCGGCTGGTTGCCCCCGCGCCGGGAGCCACGACGTTGGGGTGCTCCGCGAGGCGAGGGCGTGGCCGCCTGACCTGGGCGAAGTCCGGTTTCGGATTCGTTCAGGGGCTGAGCCGCTGGATCGACCAGGCAGGGCCGGAGCGCACGTACACGATGCGGTCGTGCAGGCGGTACTTGTCGCCCTGCCAGAACTCGATCCGGTCCAGCGAGACCCGGTAGCCGCCCCAATGCGGCGGACGCGGGACCGGTGCGCCGTCGAAGTGAGCCGTGACCCGATCCTGCTCCGCCTGCAGCGCGGCGCGATCGGCGACCGGCCGGCTCTGCTGGCTGGCCCACGCGTTGATCTGGCTCTCGCGCGGACGCGACTGCCAGTAGGCGTCGCTCTCGGCGTCGCTGGCGTGGGTGACCACGCCCTCGATCCGGATCTGCCGGCCAATCGGCTCACGATCCCAGTGAAAGAGCAGCGCGGCCACGGGTCGTGCGGCCAGGTCCTCGCCCTTGTGGCTCTGCCGATTGGTGAAGAACACGGCGCCGCGCTCGTCGAAGCCCCGAAGCAGCACGATGCGCGCGTGGGGCTTGCCCTGGCCATCGACCGTGGCGAGCGTCATGGCGTTGGGGTTGGCGAAGCCCATGGTCCGGCTCTGGTCGAACCATTCCCGGCACAGGGCCACCGGGTCGGCGGGTGGATGGTCGAAGTCCAGATGACTCATGATTGATCCTTGTCCAGGCCCAGTTCCCGCATCCACCGCTCGGTGGCGGCGGCGTCGAGCGTGACGTTGCGGCGCAGCGACGGCTCGCGTGGGATTCGATCGGCATCCTGCGCCAGATGCGTGAGGAACTGCTCCGCGTCCAGAACCTCGGCGCCATGCCGGCGGGCGCAGGCCTGCACCGCCCGGTCGTTGGAGACCACGGTGAACGTCCGGGCGTGGCTGCTGGAGCGCAGCGTCTGCTCGATGGCTGCATCGGCCTTGGTCGAGCCGGTCCACTGCAGGGCGACACCGCCGGACGGGTCCACGCGCTGCAGGCCGGGACGGGACCCGTCGCAGACCAGGGTGACCTCGGCGGCACCGTAACGGCTGCGCCGGACGAGTTCCGCCAGATCCCACGGCTCGCCTGCGGCGAGGTGGGGCGGCAGCACACCGGTCACGTGGAGCACATTGCAGGCATCGACCAAGAGCCGCATGAGCCGATTATGGCCGGGAGCCGCGTGCGGCAACCGCTTGCAAGGCAAGGGCTTTTGCGGCATCATGCTCGGCCCGCCGCGGGGCGGAAACCAACGGACATCCACCCAGGAAGCACCACGACATGGCGATTCGAATCAAGGCCCGAGCCGGCGAGACCGCGGAGCAGATGCTGCGACGCTTCAAGAAGCTCTGCGAGAAGGAGGGCCTGACCAAGGAACTCAAGAAGCGGGCCCATTACGAGAAGCCTTCGGAGAAGAAGCGACGCGAGGCCATCCGAGCGGCGCGACCCCCCATGGCCGCGCGCCCCGGAGGCCGCGGTGGCGCGGCGGCGGCCCGCGGTGGCCGTTCGGGTCCGCCGTCCCGCGGTGGCCGCGGCCGCGGGGATTGATCGCAGTCTCGGCATGACGCGATCGCGCAGCCAGACCGACCCGGACCGGGTGCGCGAGTTCGCGATCGAGGCCGCACGCCTGGTCCACGACCTGAAGTGCGACCAGGTGGTCCTGATGGACGTCCGGGGACGCAGCCAGCTCTGCGAGTACATCGTGCTGGCCAACGGCACCAGTGATCGGCAGATGCGGAGCGTGGCCGACGAACTGAAGGATCTCGGTCGGCAGATGGGCATGGAGCGCTGGCGTGGTGACCGTGACCAGGGCGGCACCTGGGTGGTCGCCGACTTCGTGGACGTGGTGGTGCATCTGTTCGAGCCGGGGCAGCGAGGCTGGTACGACCTGGACGGCCTCTGGGCCGACGCACCGCGGGTGACCTGGCGACGCGAGCCGGGCGAGGCGCCGCGATTCGCCGGCCGGGCAGGCCGCGGCGTCGGGTGAGCCCCATGGCCGATGCATCGCCGGGCGTCCCGGACCTTCGGCCGTGGGGGCACGAGGCGCGGCATCTGCCACCGCCGGAGTCCGGCCGGATCGGACCGGCCCACTTCTTCCCGGACCGGGACGCGGGGCGCGGCTTCGAACTGGAGATCGGCTCGGGCAAGGGCACGTTCCTGGTGCAGGAGGCGCCACGAAGGCCGGGGAGCGACTTCCTGGGCATCGAGTACGCGGGGGAGTTCTTCCGGTACGCCGCCGACCGCATCCGCCGACACGGGCTTGCCAACGTGCGGCTGCTGTACGCCGATGCCCTGGAGTTCGTGCGCCACTGGCTCGCCGACGGCTGCGTGGACGTTCTGCACCTGTACTTCAGCGATCCGTGGCCCAAGAAGCGGCATCACAAGCGTCGTGTGGTGCAGCGGGCGACGCTGGAGCAGTTCCACCGCGTGCTCAAGCCGGGCGGCGAGCTTCGGCTGGTCACGGATCACCCCGATCTGTGGTCCTGGTACCAGGAGCATGTCGCATGGTGTGTGCACCTTTTCGAGGCACGCCCCTTCGAGCGTCCGTCCAGCGCGGCCGAGGGCGAGGTGGTCGGGACCAACTTCGAGCGCAAGTACCGGCTCGAGGGCCGTCCCTTCCACGCGATCACGCTGGTGCGACGCCCGTCATCGCCGACCGAGGTCTAGGAACGAGACCAACCGCTCTCGGCATCCTTGCCGAGCACGCGAGCGGCCTGCTCGCGGCATCGTGCGCACAGGTGGGCCTTTCCACGGCTCCATGCGGTGTCCGGTCGCTCCTCCAGGCAGAGGTTGCAGCGGCACGGCACCGGTGATGCCTTCGTGCCATGCAGCGCCTCGCGCAGGCACCCGCCGCAGATGCAGGCGCCATGGTGACCTTCCACGAAGGGTCCGGCGCGCGTCCAGTCATGGCCGCAGAAGTCGCAGAGGAAGTCCCGGGGCTCCATGGCGTCGGGATCGCAGCCGGGTCGATGCATGCGCGCGAGCCTATATGCTTCCGCGCATGGCTGGCCTGAGCCTGACGCAGCGGAGCCAGGCGATCTTTGCGCTCGCCAGCGCGGTGGCCATGGCGTCGGTGGCGTACGGGCCGTGGGTGAACGCCGAGCAGCGGGCCGTGGGGATGCAGCGGTCGGTGTGGCGGGAGGCGGCCGTGGCCTGGGGCCGCCAGCCCGAGACCGGCGAGCAGGTCCGCGTGGTGGAGGGGGTGGACGAGGCCGCATCCACGGGCGACCCATTCGTGCAGGCGGCCATCGAGCGGTTCGATGCGGATCCGGCCGCCTTCGACATGGACCGTTTCGTGGCGGACGCACCGGCGCGGTTGCTGTACGCGCGTGCGTTGCGTGGCGACCAGCTTGGCCTGGTCCGAGCGGGCGTGCGCGTGGATCTGGGGCGGCCGGACCCGGCGTGGCGCGAGTCGCCGCTGACGGGCGTGCTGGTGATGGAACGATCCGGCGTTGAACTTGCACGGCAGATCGCGATCGACCGGGTCTCGCTGCTCGTGGTGGCCGTCTCGGCCTGGCTGGTGCTTCAGGTGATCGTCCGACTGGTGGTCATGCGGGGCTACCTGCGGGCGGTGCGCCGGCTGCGAGACGTGGCGGATCGCGTGCGTGGCGGGGACCTGGCGTCCCGCAGCACGCTCCGCACCGGTGACGAGCTGCAGTCGCTCGGCGAGGCCTTCAATGCCATGGTGGAGGCGCTGGAGGCCTCGCGTGACCGGCTGGAGCGCGTCAACCGCACGCTGGACCTGAAGGTGGGGGAGTTGAGTCAGGCCAACGTGGGACTGTTCGAGAGCAATCGTCTCAAGAGCGAGTTCCTGGCCAACGTGAGCCATGAGTTGCGCACGCCGTTGAACAGCATCCTGGGCTTTGCGGATCTGCTCACGGACCTTGCCCAAAACGACGCGGCCGCGGATCCCAAGCGCCTGCGCTACCTGCAGCACATTCACACCAGCGGACGCGGATTGCTGGAGATGATCAACGAGCTGCTGGACATGGCCAAGATCGAGGCCGGCCGCATGGAGGTGTCGCTCGGCGAGGTGAGCGTGTCGGAGGCGATGGAGGGCATCGTGGCGATCATGCGGCCACCGGCCGAGGCCCGTGGCGTGCGGCTGCACCTCAGGCGACCGGACGACCTGCCGCGCATCGAGACGGACGCGGGCAAGTTGCAGCAGATCCTCTACAACTTCATGAGCAATGCCATCAAGTTCTCGCCCGAGGGGGCCGCGGTGGACCTGGAGGCGAGCCTGGTCCAGCGTGACGGCCAGCCTGCCGTTCGGCTGCAGGTGCGTGACCAGGGGCCCGGTATCCCGGCGGACATGCAGCAGACGGTGTTCGAGAAGTTCCGTCAGGTGGACGCCAGCCACACCAAGCGGCATGGTGGCACCGGACTGGGACTTGCGATCTGCCGCGAACTGGCCCAGCTGCTGGGTGCCGGCATCGGTCTCGACAGCGAACCGGGCCGGGGAAGCGTGTTCTGGGTGGAGGTGCCGGCGCGATTCCGTGATCGCACGCTTCCGCCGCTCATGGCCGAGCGCGCGGATTGAGCATGGACCGGATGGCGCGGTCGGCATCGGGGTGCATGCGACGCACGCTACTGGCATCCAGCCGGTGCGTCGGGGCACGGTCGCCGGCATGCTCGACGATCCAGTGCAGCACCGCCTCGACCACCGCCGCGGGCGTCACGCTGCCATCCGGACACCACCAGTCGTAATCGGCCCACGCCAGATCCACATGCAAGGCGCGCATGGTGCCTGCCGCGTCCACCACCTGCGCCGTGAATCGCCAGCCGCGCTCGCCTTCGGTTTCAGAGAGGATTTCGATCGGACCAGCCATGCCTCCGCAGACTACGGACCTGGTGGCCGGCGCTCCCAGACCTCGACCGTGCCATCGCCGCCATCGAGCCATCCCACGAAACCGTGGACCGGACGCCGGCGGAAACCGAGTCTGGCGATGGACGGGCCGGAGGCCGCCGGGTGCCGGTGGTTGGGATACAGGGCCACGATCCAGCGAGCGTCGGTCCGGGCCAGAACCTCAGGAAGATGTTCCCCGCCCACACCGGTCGGTTCGATCGGCACGTCGAAGGCGAGCGCGTACCACTGCACCACGTCATCGGCGATGCCGATTCCCACCACCCGCTCATCGGGCTTCCGGGCGGCGGCGACATGCGCGACGGCTTCACGGATCGGCTGGCGCGGAGAGGCACCGAGGTCGTAGGAGAGGTAGACGGCGGCGCACGCGAGCACGGCGAGCGCGCCCGGCACGCGACGCCGGGCGAACGACGCGCCAGGGCGTCCTTCCACCAGTCGCTGCGCCGCCGCGCCCAGCAGCAGGGCCGTGGCCGGCGCGGCAAAGAGCAGGAAGCGCGCGTAGAGCCAGCTGTCGGCGATCCACGCGATCAGGATGGCCGCCGGCAGTCCAAGGCCGATCATGGCCAGTCCATGCCGGAGTTCGCGCCGCCCGACGGTGATGGCCAGGCCAATCAGCATCAGCGCAGCCGGAAGCAGGCCATCGAGCAAGGCAAGGCCATGGTCGACACCCGCCTTGTGCAGCGGCAGGGGCGTCATGCCCACCAGCTGCCAGAGCAGCAGCAGGCCCTGCGTTCCCGCCAGCGTGGGCTCGTCACCGCGTTGGGCCGCGAACTGGCCGCGCGAGGCAACCAGATCCGGCAACGCCGGGCTCCAGAGGGCCAGGGCCAGCGTTGCGGCGCAGGCCACCGCGATGAGCAGTCGCCGTGCCTGCGGTCGCTGGTCGGGATCGCGCAGCGCCCACATGCCCAGCAGGACCTGTCCCACGCCCACGAGCGCGGTGACGAAGTGGGCCCAGACGCCCAGAGCCAGCACGATCGCCATGGCGATCCATCGGCCGGTGCCGCCATGCCGCATGGCCTGCAGCGCCAAGGCGCCCGAGATCGATGAGGCCGCGATCATGAGCCCGTAGCCGCGTGCCTCGCTTCCGGCGTTCACGGCGGCGGGCATGATCGACATGGCTCCGGCGCACCACGCCGCCAGCGAGGTTGATGGCGAGACAGCGCGGCCGATCCACCAGCATCCCAGCACTGCCATGGGGCCGCCCAGGATCGAGGGGAGCCGGATCCAGGGTTCCACGCCCAGAGGCAGGCAGCACCAGCCCAGCAGCGACTGCAGGGGATGGTTGGCGGTGGTGAAGGCGTTGGCCATGATCACGCCGGGCCCGTGCACCATGTAGGTCATGGCTGACGCGATCTCGTCGTACCAGAGGCCCTGGCCACCCAGATGGATTCGCAGGGCCGCGGCCACGATCATGCTCAGGACCAGCCAGTGCACCGAGGTGGCCGGCCGTTCGCTGGACCCGCGGCGGGGATCGCGCAGCAGCCACGGCATGGTCGCCAGCACGCCGCCTCCCAGTGTCCAGCCCCACCGCGCCCACGCGGCGGCCGCCGTGGCGGCCTCGGCGCCATGATGGCGGACCGGATGCGTCATCCACTCGGCGACTCGATCCTGCGGGATCACCCACGCCAGGATCGCCATCGCCATGCCAGCCGCGGGAAACATCCAGTCTGCGGGGAAGCCGCGTGACGGCATGCCGTCAGGCTATCCGCGTGCGCCCTCGGCCACCACCACGGCCTGCGGTCGAGGACGCGGCGGGCGCACCAGCAGCACCCCAGCACGAAGCAGTCCCGACAGCACGAAGACGGCCGCATAGGCGTGCGTCCAGTCGCCCAGGCCCTTGAGCACCGCGGCCCCGATCAGCGAGCCTCCCGCGGTTGCAGCGCAGTTCATGAGCATGGAGGTGCTCATGAGCGAGGTCCGCTCCTCGTGGCGCAGCGTCTCCAGTTGCAGCAGGAATCCCGCCAGTTCCGCCCCGGCGATGGAGATGCCGAAAATGGTCTGCACCAGCAGGATCCAGGCGAGCCCGGTGTGCAGCGGCAGGATGGCGATGGCCACGCCGGTGCCCAGCGCGCCCAGGCCCATCACGCGCCAAGCGCCCAGCCTTCGCACCACTCGGGCAGCGATCGGAAGCGCCAGGCTCTTGGAGATGAACACCATGGCCACGCACAGGGTGAAGCGGAACTTGTCCATGCCCAGGCGATCGATCAGCCAGGGCGTGATGAAGGGTCCGCCGCTCTGCAGGGCGCCGGTGAAGAGCATGAGGAAGAGCAGCAGCCGCAGATCCCCGTGCAGCAGGCGACGTGGAAGCGTGCGCCAGGGGACGCGCCGAACGTCGTCGTCCCGGATCACGATGTCGCCCTGCGCCTGCAGGAACGCCACGCTGCTGAACCGGCACGTGGCCGCGACGGCAAGCACCGCCGCGAAGGCGGGCAAGGGCCACTGCGATCGCTCGCCCAGCCACAGCAGTCCACCGGCCCCCAGCATGGACAGCAGCTGCAGCAGGTTGCAGAGACGGCTGCGTGCCGCGAAGTAGCGTGCCCGCAGACGGGCAGGAAACAGGCGCGCCACCCAGGTGTTCCACGCGGGGCCCGCGCCAAGCGCCGCGGACCAGTAGATGGCAAGGCACCCGAAGATGAGCCAGGTGGGCATGTGCCCCACCGCGGCACCGCTGGCCAGCGCCAGCAACGCGGTGCCCTGCAGGATGGCGCACCCCTGGATCCACCTTCGCGGTGAGCCCACCCGTCGAAGACCCGACGGCGACGTCAGTTGCAGCAGGGCACCGGCCAGGTTCGGCAGCGTGGCGGCCAGGCCACCCACGATGCTGCTCTTGCCAAGCGCCAGCGC
>JBJOGW010000055.1:0-19132 GCA_046048055.1 Planctomycetota bacterium | reverse complement strand
CGCGAAGGTGACGTGGTGCCGATGCCGCTGCAACCGGTGACGCGCTCGACGATGCGCGTGCAGGTGGTGGACGCGGAGTCTGGCGCACCGCTCGCGGATGCGGAAGTGCTGGCGGGAACGTTTCTCTACCTGCCCGCGCCCGGCGTGGAGGAGGGCTGGGGGTTTCCCGACCTGCAGCGGCTTCGCACCGACCCGGCTGGAACCACCGACGTGGAGTGCGTGTCGGGGTTTCGCAACCGTGTCACGGCGCGGATGCCCGGGCGTGCGGAGGTGTTCGTGGACATTCGGGAGGACCCGCCCGAGTCGATCTCGCTGCGATCGCGTCCACTGCGATGGAAGCCGGTTCGCTTCGAGGTGCTGGACGAGAAGCGTGGCACGCCCGTGGCCGACGCGTGGGTGACCATGGACGAGCCCAGGCGCGGACTGCCTCCCGATCCCAATGGGTTCGCCGCCCGGACCGGTCCCGACGGCCTGACACCGCCGATCCTGGTTCCCGACGTTGTTCCACTGGTCATCCACATTCGGGCCGATGGCCACCGTGATCGCCGGGAGGCCCTTGCGTGGACGGCGTTGCGCGGCGACGACATTCGGACGGTGTGGATACGCCGCAAGGGCTGGTTCGAGTGACTGGACGGGCCTGCGCGGGCAGGAATGCGCATCGCCCTGTTTGCAGGAGCGGGCGGCAGGGGTATCGTGGACCGCATGTCGAAGGCGGACGCCATCCCCCACGGACAGCACGGCTGCCGAGGAAGCGAGTGCGAGACCCATGGCATCCACGTGCTGGTGGAGCCGAGGTACCTGCCTTCGCACAGTGATCCGTCCACGGGCCGGTACCTGTTCAACTACCGCATCGAGATCCGCAACAACGGACAGGATCGTGTCCGCCTTCGGAGCCGCCGCTGGATCATCGTGGATGCCGACGGCGAGCGGCACGAGGTGCAGGGCATGGGCGTGGTGGGACACAACCCCGTGATCGCGCCCGGTGAGAAGTTCGAGTACAGCAGCTTTGCGCCGTTGCAGACGCAGTGGGGCACCATGGAAGGGTCCTACGTGATGCAGCGCGACGACGGGAGCACCGTCGAGGTGGCGATCCGCCGCTTCTATCTGGTCGGGCCGCACCAGTGACGGTCAGGGCGATGTCGGCGCAGTCCACGCTCACTGTGGCGGTGATCGGTGCCACCGGTGCCGTGGGCCGCGAGGTGCTTCGGTGCCTGGAACAGAGGGCGTTCCCGGTGGGCTTGTTGCTGCCGCTGTCCAGTGAACGGGGTGACGGCACGGCATTGCCGTGGCGGGGGGGCGAGGTGCGAAGCCGTGCGCTCGAACCGGACACGCTTGCGGGCGTGGACGTGGCGATTCTTGCGGCCGACGCGGCAACCAGTCGCGTCTGGGCACCCCGGCTGGTGCAGGCCGGTGCCCTGGTGGTGGACAACTCCAGCGCCTTTCGCGCCGACCCGGATGTCCCGTTGGTGGTGCCAGAGATCAACGGCGACCAGTTGCGATCACGACCCGCGCTGGTGGCCAATCCCAACTGCACCACGATCATCTCGCTCATGGCCGCGGCGCCGCTGCACCGAGCGTTCGGACTGCGGCGCATGACCGCATGCAGCTACCAGGCGGTGAGTGGTGCCGGAACGGCCGCCATGCGCGAACTGGAGGAGCAGGCTCGCGACTGGGCCGCCGGGCATGAGCCCCGGGCGGGGGTGTTCGCACGGCCAACGCTGTTCAACGTGTTCCCCCATGACAGTGCCCTGCTTCCGGACGGCAGCAACGAGGAGGAGAGCAAGCTGATTCGCGAAAGCCGGCGAATTCTCGATGCTTCCGCGTTGCGGGTGAGCGTGACGTGCGTGCGCGTTCCGGTGCGCAGAGCCCATGCGGTGGCCCTGCATCTGGAGTTCGAGAGGCCGGTGCAGCCCGACGCCGCACGCGATGTGCTGTCTGGGGCGGAGGGCGTGCGTCTTGTGGACGAGCGCGCCGGATCGCCGGCGGATCCGCTGATGGCCGCCGAAGGCGACGCGGTGCTGGTCTCGCGCATCCGGCGCGATGACGGCGCGGCGGATGGGCATGGCCTGGCGCTGTGGGTGGTGGGGGACCAGCTGCTCAAGGGCGCGGCGCTGAATGCGGTGCAGATCGCCGAGCGACTGATCGGGGGGTAGGCGGGGTGCGTGCCGTGCCAGGTCGGGCCTGGCGTGTTCCTCAGCGGAGCAGTTCGTGGAGTGCCTCGCCCGGATCGGGCTGCTTCATCAGGTGCTCGCCCACCAGCACCGTGTGCACGCCGTGCTCGCGCAACCTGCGCAGGTCATCGGCCGTGCGAATGCCGCTCTCGCTCACCAGGATCGAGCGGTCCTCCACCAGCTCCGCCATGCGCATGGTGTGGCCAAGATCCGTGGTCATAGTGCGCAGGTCGCGGTTGTTGATGCCCAGCAGCGCGTAGCCGACGTGCGGAAATCCCACGTGATGCTGCACGCGATACAGGCTCTCCACGTCATGCACCTCCAGCAGCGTCGTCAGCCCCAGTTCCACGGCCAGGATCTGGAAGTCCAGGATCTGGCTCTCCGTCAGGCACTCGGCGATCAGCAGGATCGCGTCCGCGCCCGCCGCGCGGCTCTCCCAGATCTGCCACGCATCCACGATGAAGTCCTTCCGCAGCACCGGCAGCGGCACGCGCTCGCGGATCATCTGCACGTGCTCCAGGCGACCGCCGAAGTCGGGCTCGTCCGTCAGGCAACTGATCGCCGAGGCCCCGGCCAGGTGATACCGTTCGGCGATGTCCACCGGATCGAAGTCCCGGCGAATCAGGCCGGCGGACGGACTCTTGCGCTTGACCTCGGCGATCACGCGCGTTCCTGCGGGCGCGCCCTGCTGCACCACGGCTCGAAAGAGATTGCGGGGCTTCGGAAGCGATGCACACGCGGCCTTCAGCGCCTCCAACGGGCGTTCGGCCATCCGCTGGGACACTTCCTCCCTCTTTCTCTGCACGATTCTGGTGAGCGCGTCGGCGGCCATGGCGTGTGGATGGAACGCAGTTATAGCCGCCGTGCAGGACATCCAACCGCCCCTCGAGCCGGCTGGCGCTCGATGGACCGGTGCCGTGATCGTGGCCGGGTGGCTGGCGATCTCGCTGGCGCTCGGCTTTCGCCGAGGCTGGTTCGAGCGACCGAGACCGGTCATGTGGCCGATCGAGCCTGCAGGCAACCTGCTCCTGGTGCTCACCGCCATGCTGCTGGCGGGTCCCGTGGCCATGGCGTTGGCCGCCCGCGTGCCGGTCACCTCGGACGCCACCATGTCGCCCCTGGTCACGGTGCTTGCCAGCGGCGGCACGGCAGTCACCGCGTGGCTGGTGGCCTGTCGGTTCTTCCCGGCTCCCGCACCAAGCCCGCCGTCCGCGCCGCTGGGCCGCGCGATCATTGCGGGACTTGTCGGCCTTGCCGTCGCCTGGCCCTTCGTCACGCTCACGGCCTGGTCGGGCGACATGCTCCAGCAGGCCATGGGCGGCCCGGCGGTGCCCGCGGTGGCCCATGACACGCTCGAGCTGCTGCGGGCAAACGCCTCACGCCCTTCGGCGTGGTTGCTGGCCCTGTCCGTGGTCACGCTCACGCCACTGGCCGAGGAACTGGTCTGGCGCGGTGGCATGCAGCAGCTGCTGAAGGGCGTGGGCATGCCGCGCATGGCCGCCATGGCCGTGACCGCCGCATGCTTCGCGCTGGTGCACTGGAACGCGGTGCCGACGAGCGCGCGGCTGAGCGCGTTGCCGGCACTTGCGGCGCTCGGCTTTGCGCTGGGATGGCTGATGGAGCGCACGGGCCGGCTGGCTGCGGCCGTGACGGCCCATGCGGCGTTCAACATGGCCAACCTGCTGCTCTTCTCTATGCTTCCGGAATGAGCGGCAAGCCACGCATCCTGACCGGCGACACGCCCACCGGACGCCTGCATCTGGGGCACTGGGTCGGCAGCGTGAAACGCCGCGTGGAACTGCAGCACACGCACGACTGCTACTTCATCGTGGCCAACTATCACGCCTTCACCACGCGTGCGGAGCGGAGTTCCGAGATCCGCTCGGACTGTCTGGAGATCGTGCGCGACTACCTGGCCATGGGCATCGATCCCGACGCGGCCACGGTGTTCCTGCAGAGCGAGATCCCGGCGATCCACGAGCTGTGCTTTCTCTTCGCCATGCTGCTGCCCTTCAACCGCGTGATGCGCAACCCCACGCTGAAGGACGAGATCAAGGTGAAGGACCTCGGCGAGACGTACAGCTTCGGCTTTCCCCTCTATGCGGTGGGGCAGTGCAGCGACATTCTCACGTTCCGGCCGGTTGGCGTGCCGGTCGGCGAGGATCAGGTGCCCCATCTGGAGATGACGCGCGAGGTGGCGCGGCGCTTCAACCAGGTCTACTGCGGCGTGAATGAGCACGCCGAGGACCATGACCACGTGAAGCTGGGCGGCGTCTTCCCGGTGCCGCGGGCCGAGGTGGGCCAGGTGGGACGCCTGGTCGGCATCGATGGCCGGAACAAGATGAGCAAGAGCCTGGGCAACGCCATCTTCATCAGCGACTCCGCCAGAGAGGTGGAGAAGAAGGTGATGAAGATCTTCACCGGCCGGCAGAGCCCGACCGAGCCGGGCGACGTGAGCAATGCGCTCTTTCAGTATGTGGAGGCGTTCATCCCCGATGCCGCGCGCGTTGCGGAACTGAAGGATCGCTACGCCCGTGGCGACAACATCGGGGATGGCCACGTGAAGAAGGAACTGGCCGCGGCCATCAACGACCTGCTCGAACCCATGCGGCAGCGTCGGGCCGCCTTCGAGGGTCGTGACGAGCTGATCCTGGACATCCTGCGCAAGGGCTGCAGCCGGGCGAACCAGACCGCGGAGGCCACCCTGGAGGCCGCTCGCAAGGCGGCCAACCTGCACTTCTTCTCCCGATCGATCGCGTACCGCTGAACCACGGGCCGCAAGGCATGCCGCAAGCCGCGTTCAGTTGGTGCAGGAGGCCGCTTCGTCTATCTTTGTGCCCCTGTTGCCCGAACTGCCGATGCAGGGAGGGCCGCCATGTCCGGTTCATTCGATCCCATGCACGACGCCAGCCACTGCCCGCACATCGACCTGGGTGACCTTCGCTGCCGCCATCGCTTCACGCTGGCGAACGCGGCCGAGGCCTTTTCGGTCTGCTGCGGTGGCCACCATGGCTGCGCGGTCTTTCATCGGTTGAACATGGAGCGGTCGCACGGCCTGCAGCCGCGGTCCACGTCGCAGCGACGCGGAGCGAACCTGACCACGCGGCTCACCGTGAGTGCCTCGCATGCCGGCGCCCTGTCCATTCGAAACCTGGGCGCGTGACTTCCTGGCGTGGGCCCGGGTCGAGACCGGCCTGAGTCCGGCCACGCTCGAGGCGTACGGACGTGACCTTCGCCAGATGTCCGAGGATCTGCGCGCCCTCGGCGTGAAGCATCCGGCCAAGGTGGGCATGCAGGACCTGGCCGACCACCTGCAGCGGCTTCGCAAGGACCGCGGACTCGAGGCCAGCACCGTCACGCGTCACCTGGCCACCATGCGCGTCTTCTTTCGTTGGCTGCACGCGGAGCGACGCATCGATCGGGATCCCGCACGCCTGCTGGAGCGGCCGCATCGATGGAAGAGGCTTCCGGGCACGCTCACGCCGGGACAGATGCGCAAGCTGGTGCAGGCGCCCACGAGCGAACATGGTGAGTTGTGGCTGCGTGACCGGGCCATGCTCGAGACCATGTACGCCGCAGGCCTGCGCGCCAGCGAGGTGGGCTCGCTCAAGCTGAACGACTTCAACGACACGCTGGCCTGCGTGATGGTGCTGGGCAAGGGCAACAAGCAGCGGCTCGTGCCGCTGGGCGAGCCCGCGGTGGAGGCGATCCGCGCCTACCTGCGCGACCTGCGTCCCGGTCTGGCGCGCTTTGGCGACGGCCGCGACAGGTTCCGCCTGTTCCTCTCCTTCAGTGGTCGCCCGGTGGAACGCGTGGCGGTCTGGCAGATCATCAAGAAGTGGGCGGCGGTGGCGGGGTTGCATGATGTGCATCCGCACACGCTTCGGCACAGCTTTGCCACGCACCTTCTCGGTGGCGGCGCGGATCTGCGCGTGGTGCAGGAACTGCTCGGCCACAGCGACATCAACACCACGCAGGTCTACACCCACGTGGATCGTTCGCGACTGCACGACGTGGTGCGCAAGCACCACCCGCGCGAGGGCATGGGATCGCGATCGGTTGCGGACGCCCCGGCCCGTGCGTCCCGCCGCAAATCACGGGCCGCGTGAGGCGCTCCCTTCGCCGCTAGCCTGCGGCCCATGAAGACCGCGGATCCGTGCGTGCTGGTGATCCTGGGTGCCAGCGGCGACCTGACCCATCGAAAGCTGGTGCCCGCCATGTACGAGATGGCTCGCGCCGGGACGCTGCACCCGGCCACGTGCATCATGGGCGTGAGCCGCACGCGCAAGAGCGACGAGGACTGGCGACGGGAACTGGAGCCGTGGGTGGCCAAGCAGGTGAAGGGATTCGACCAGCCGTCGTGGGCTGCCTTCGCGTCCCGCATCTTCTACGAGGCCGGTGACGCCGCCACCGCCGAGCCCTACGACCGCATCCGCGCCCGGATCGCCGGGTTGAACGACCGCTTCGGTTGCCGAGGGAACGTGCTGTTCTTCATGAGCGTGGCGCCGGAACTCTACGAGCCCATCGTGGACCAGATCGGTCTTGCGGGACTGGTGACCGAGGGACGCCAGTGGTGCAGCATCGACCAGGCGTCCCGGACCTGGCAGCGGATCATCGTGGAAAAGCCGTTCGGCAACGACGATGCCAGCGCCGCCAGCCTGAACCGCGCACTGGGCCGCGTGTTCGACGAGGAGGCCATCTACCGCATCGACCATTACCTGGGCAAGGAGGTCGTGCAGAGCCTTCTCGCCTTCCGCTTCGCCAATGCGGTGTTCGAGCCGGTATGGAACCACCGCTACATCGACCACGTGCAGACCACGGCTGCGGAGACCGTCGGCGTGGGGCAGCGCATCGCCTTCTACGACCAGGCTGGCGCCATCCGCGACATGATCCAGAGCCACCTGATGCAGATCCTGGCCTTCGTGGCCATGGAACCGCCGACCGACTTCAGCGCCGATCACATCCGTGCCGAGAAGATCAAGGTGATCGATGCGTTGCAGATGCCCGACACGAGCAGGCTGCAGGACTTCTGTGCCCTGGGTCAGTATGCGGCCGGTCCTGACGAGGGGGCGTACCACGAGCTCAAGGGTGTCCGGGCAGGCACCACCACCGAGACCTTCGCCGCCATGCGTCTGGAGTTCGAGAACTGGCGATGGGCGCGCGTGCCCTTCTACGTGCGCACCGGCAAGCGCATGGCTCGCAAGTGCACGCACATCGTGGTGCAGTTCAAGCCTCCGGCGGTGAACCTGTTCCGCAAGGTGGCGCCCGGGCCATTGTCCGGCAACCGCATGGTCATCGAGATCGCGCCAGGCGAGAGCTTTCGCATGCGGTTTGCCGCCAAAAGGCCGGGCCCCATGGCGCTGCAGGATGTGGAGATGACCATGGATTACGCCAAGGCCTTCGGCGGCGAGCCGGTCGAGGCCTACGGTCCCCTGATGATCGACGCCATGCGTGGCGACCAGAGCCTGTTCAAGCATCGGCAGGAAGTCGAGAGCGCCTGGCACGCGATCATGCCGTTCCTGGATGATCGGAGCGCGTCGCTGCGCCAGGGCATGCACGCCAACTATGCCCAGGGCACGTGGGGGCCGGTGTCGGCGGATGCCCTGCTGTCCAAGGATGGACGCGCATGGTTCAACCCGGGATCGTGAGGGGACGCGGGCGGGAGATGGTGTAGTTTCGCACCGCCATGAGCGACCTGCTTCCGATCGATCCGGCCCTGCAACCCATTCCCGTGCCCAGGTTGCGTGGTCGCGTGGAGGCCAGGCACGATGCCGAGGAGTTGTTCGATGCGCTCGGTGCGGACCTGCTGGCCCAGGCGCTCGCCTGCGTGAACCGGCACGGTGAGTTCCACGTGGCGCTCTCCGGAGGCAGGACGCCGTTCCCCTTCTATGAGAAGCTGATGGTGGACCCGCGGTTCCGCGGGCTTCCCTGGCAGCAGACGCATCTCTGGATGGTGGACGAGCGTCGCATCGGGTTTGACGACGATCTGAACAACTACAGGCATATCCACGAGATCCTGGTGGAGCACTCGGGCATTCCCGCGGAGAACGTGCATCCGATGCCGGTGGAGGACGCCAACCCCGACGTGACGTATGAGCGGCAGTTGCGTGAGACGCTCGGACGACGCCCGAAGGGGCAGGAGCGGCTGGACTTCGTGCTGCTGGGCATGGGCGACAACGGCCACACGGCCAGCCTGTTTCCGCACACCGCGGTGCTGAAGGTGCGCGACCGCCTGGTGGGGTTGTGCGACGGACCAACGGTCACGCCCCCGCCACGCATCACGCTCACCTATCCGGCCCTGAATGCGGCACGGTGTGTGGCGGTGCTCGTCATGGGTGCTGCCAAGGGGCCCATGCTGAAGCGTGTCGCCGCCGCGAAGGACGACTACCTGGAGTTGCCGATCCTGGGGATCGAGCCGATCGGTGGTGAACTGCGGTGGTACCTGGACCGGGCCGCCTGCGAAGCGGCGCGTTGAACGTACAGCACAAGGGTGGTCCCATATCAGGGACGGGTCTTTGTACCGGACCTCACTCCGGTCGCCTGACTCTCCAATCGCACCTAAGCGTGCATGGCACGAAGCGCACTGATCCCCCGTGGGTTGGCGGGGTCCGATACACAAACCCGTCCCTTATATCGGACGGCGGAGGAAGTCCTCCAGCAACGCCGCTGCCGCGAGCGCATCCCGCAAGGCCTTTTTCTCGCCGTGCGTGCGCCCGCTGCGCGCCATGCGCTGGTCTGCGTCGAAGGTGGTCAGGCGTTCATCCTGCAGGTGCACGTCCAGTCCGGTTCGTGACTGCAACTCCAGGGCGAACGCTCGCGCCTCCCTGGCCGAACCGCCTTCGGAGCCGTCCATGTTCAGCGGAAGCCCGACCACAATCGCATCGGGTGCGTGCTCGCGCACGGCCTTCACGAGCGCATCCATCAGCGTCGGCCCCTTGGGGAGATGCAGCACCCCCACCGGCATGGCCAGGCGCGTGAGCGTGTCACCGACCGCCAGGCCCGTGCGCTGTCCGCCCACATCCACCGCCAGAAATCGCCGCACCGACGCGGTCACTGCCGTTCGGGGGGCACCGCCCCCGCGATCTCCTTCACCCGCTCCGCCATGTCCGCGCGGCACACCAGCGTGGCATCGGCGGTGTGCACCACGATCACGTTCTCCAGCCCGATCACGCTGACCAGGTGTGCCGGGTCATCGCTGGCCACCACCACGCCCGTCGATTGCAGGTGCTGTGTGTGGGCATTGCCCCGGTTGCCATCGGCATCCGCCTGCAGCGTCTCGCCCCAGGTGGGCCAGCTGCCGACATCCTTCCACTGCACCTGCATGGGCACCACGGCGATGCTTCGACGAGCATCCTGGCTGGCCGGTTCCATCAACGCGTAGTCCACGCTGATCCGGGGAAGCGTGGGATAGACCTCGGCCACGGTGGCGGCGCGCCCGGGCGTGTCCCACGCGTCGGCGATGCGCCGGAGCCCGGCGGCGCTCTCGGGCTTGTACCAGCCGATCGCCTCCAGGCACCGGGCCGCGTGGAACACGAACATGCCGCTGTTCCAGCTGAAGGTGCCGGCGGCGAGGTACTGCTCGGCGCGGGCGCGGTCCGGCTTCTCCACGAAGCGCCTCGCCCGGAAGCACTGATCGAATCCCTCGATTGCCTCGCCCCGCTCCACATACCCGTAGCCTGTGGCGGGGAAGGTGGGCGTGATGCCGAAAGTGACGAACCGCGTGGGATCCGACTCCACCAGCCGGAAGCCCTCGGCAAGCCGAGCGGCGAAAACATCCTGCGGGGTGATGATGTGGTCGCTGGTGAGCACCGCGAACACGGCATCGGGATCGCGCCGGGCCAGCACAGCCGCCGCAAACCCCACCGCGTTGAGCGTGTCACGGCCGGTCGGCTCGCCAAGCCAGTTCTCCGGTCGCAGCGCGGGCACCGCCTGCATCACGCGCTCCCGGTAGCCCTCGGCCGCGCACACCAGCCTTCGATCCGGCGGCACCACGCCTTCCAGACGCTCGCCGGCGATCTGCAGCAGGCTTCGACCACCGATGAACGGCAGCAACTGCTTGGGCATGGCCCTGCGGCTCATGGGCCAGAGCCGCGTGCCGCTTCCGCCAGCCATGATCATCGCGTAGCGCATGAGGTCCAATGTAGGGCAAGGATGCGGACGGTCCTTGCCACCCTTGTTCCGCTCACACCTGCCCGCGCAGCCGCAGCGCCGCCGCCACCAGCACCTCGGCCGCGGCCTTGGCGCCCTCCACCTGCAGGGCCCGCTCGATCAGGCGCTCCGCCAGCGGACGTGGCTCGCCCAGCTGCACCAGCACGATCACCGCATCACCCGCGGCGCCATCGAAGGCGGCGCCCATGGCCGGGACCCCCGCCGGCGTCCCGGCACCCTCGCCGCCTTCAACCGTGAATGTGGCCACCTTGTCCTTGAGCTCCACCACGATGGTCTCCGCCATCTTCTTGCCGATCTCCGGCAGGGCCGTGAGGGCCTTGGCATCCTTGCGGGCGATGGCCGCGGCCACCTCGGCGAACGGAGCCTGCAGCGCTCGCAGCGCCCGACGCGCCCCGATCCCCTTGACCGTGGTGAAGAGTTGGAAGAAAGCGCGATCCCCGTGACTCTGGAAGCCGATCAGCCGGGGCCAGAAGCTGCTGCCCTGGCCCTGGCTCTCCAGGTAGTGCAGGGTGACGAAACGCACCGTGGCCCCGCGTTGCCCCGCCAGCGTCACGGCATCGGCCGCCGGAACCAGCACTTCGTAGGTCATCGCGCCCACGCGCAGCAAGGCCACGCCGTCCTGGGCCGCAAGCAGTTCTCCTTCGATCGAGGCGATCACGCATTCCAAATCTACACGGGCTGCCGCTACACTCCGACCGTTTGCGCCGAGCCCGCGCCGGGTCACGCGCCGACGAAGCCCCATGCCCCGTCGCGACGACATCCACACCATCCTGATCATCGGCAGCGGCCCCATCGTCATCGGGCAGGGCTGCGAGTTCGACTACTCCGGCGTGCAGGCCTGCAAGGCCCTGCGCGAGGAGGGGTACCGCGTGGTGCTGGTGAACAGCAACCCCGCGACCATCATGACCGACCCGGGCATGAGCGACCGAACCTACGTGGAGCCGATCACGCCCGAGGCCGTCCGCAAGATCATCGAGAAGGAGCGCTCGCTCGGCACGCCGATCGACGCCCTGCTGCCCACGCTGGGCGGGCAGACCGCGCTCAACTGCGCCTGCGCCCTGCATGACGCCGGCACGCTGCAGGAACTGGGCGTGAGGATGATCGGCGCCAACCGCGAGGCCATCCGCCGCGGCGAGGACCGCGAGGCGTTTCGTGCCATCGTGGAGGGCCTGGGCCTTCGGCAGCCCACCTCGCGCACCGTGACCAGCGTGGAGCAGGCGCGGGCGTTCGTGCAGCAGATCGGTCTGCCCGCCATCATCCGCCCCGCGTTCACGCTGGGCGGCACCGGCGGGGGCATCGCCTACAACCTGGAGGAGGTCGACGAGATCGTGCGACGCGGCATCGCGGCCAGCATGATCGGCCAGGTGCTCATCGACCAGAGCGTGCTCGGATGGAAGGAGTACGAGCTGGAGGTCATCCGCGACCGCCGCGACAACTGCATCGTGGTCTGCGGCATCGAGAACATCGACGCGATGGGGGTTCACACCGGCGACAGCATCACCGTGGCGCCCATCCAGACGCTCTCCGACAAGGAGTACCAGCGGATGCGCGACGCGGCCTTCGCCATCATCCGTGCGGTGGGCGTGGAGACCGGCGGCAGCAACGTGCAGTTCGCCGTGAACCCCCGGGATGGCGAGATGGTGGTGGTGGAGATGAACCCGCGCGTCAGCCGCTCCAGCGCCCTGGCCAGCAAGGCCACAGGTTTCCCCATTGCGCGCATCGCAGCCAAGCTGGCGGTGGGCTACACGCTTGACGAGCTGCGCAACGACGTGGTGGGCACCACCAGCGCCTGCTTCGAGCCCAGCATCGACTACGTGGTGGTGAAGATGCCCCGCTGGACCTTCGAGAAGTTCCCCGAGGCTGACGAGCGCCTGACCACGCAGATGAAGTCGGTGGGCGAGGCCATGAGCATCGGACGCACCTTCCAGGAGGCGCTGCAGAAGGCCATCCGCAGCATGGAGGTGAAGCGCTTCGGCCTGGGCCTGGACCGCAACGACCGCTGGCTCGAGGCACGCCGCGCGCCAGCCCCCGCAGGCGACGACGCCGCATGGCCCATCCCCGAGGAGACGCTCAGCCGCAAGCTGAGCGTGCCCAGCCAGGGCCGCCTGTACTACGTGCGCTACGCCATTCGCAGCGGATGGAGCGATGACCGCATCCACCAGCTCAGCGGCTACGACCCCTGGTTCATCGACCAGCTCCGGCAGATCGTGGAGTTTGAGGACACGCTCTGCGGTTTCGACCGGCTGGAGGACGTGCCCGCCGCCACGCTCTTTCAGGCCAAGCAGCGGGGCTTCAGCGACGCCCAGCTGGCCAACCTCTACCTGGGCGCCATCACCGCGGACACCATCCTGCAGGTGCGGGCCCACCGAAAACGGCTGGGCATCGAGCCCGTGTACAGGCTGGTGGACACCTGCGCCGCCGAGTTCGAGGCCGCCACGCCCTACTACTACGGCACCTACGAGGCGCCACGACTGGTGAACGGCGTGCCCACGCCCGACGACGAGATCCGCGTGAGCGACACGCCCAAGGTGATCATCCTGGGCGGCGGACCCAACCGCATCGGCCAGGGCATCGAGTTCGACTACTGCTGCTGCCAGGCCGCCTTCGCCTGCGAGGACATGGGCCTGGAGAGCGTGATGATCAACTCCAACCCGGAGACGGTCAGCACCGACTTCGACACCAGCGACCTGCTCTTCTTCGAGCCGCTCACGCTGGAGGACGTGCTGAACGTGGTCGAGCGGCTCAACGGCGGCGGTGCGGACGTGCCCGGCCGCAGCGGCCACGTGGCCGGCGTGATCGTGCAGTTCGGCGGGCAGACGCCGCTGAACCTGGCCCACGGGCTGGTGAAGGCGGGCGTGCCGCTGATCGGCACTGGCGTGAGCAGCATCGACGAGGCCGAGGACCGTGACCGCTTCAAGGCCATGATCGAGGAACTGGGCCTGAAGCAGCCCGAGAGCGGCATCGCGCGCGGGATGGAGCAGGCCGTGGAGATTGCCGAGCGCATCGGCTACCCGGTGCTGGTGCGACCCAGCTACGTGCTGGGTGGCCGCGGCATGGAGACCTGCTTCGACGCCGAGAGCCTGCGGCGCTACATGGCCAGTGCGGTCATCGCCAGCGAGCTGCAGGACGCACCCGTGCTCATCGACCGTTTCCTCAACGACGCCATCGAGGTGGACGTGGACGTGCTGGCGGACTTCGAGCCCGACGAGCGCAGCCGCACCGGCCTGCTGCCGCAACGCAGCCCGCGCCCGCGCGCGGTGGTCTGCGGCGTGATGGAGCACATCGAGGAGGCCGGCATCCACAGTGGCGACAGCACCTGCACCGTGCCGCCGTACTCGTTGCCGCCGGTGCTGGTGCGCCGCATCCGCGAGCAGGCCATGGCCATGGCGCGGCGCCTTCGCGTGCGCGGCCTGATGAACGTGCAGATGGCCGTGAAGGACGACCAGGTGTTCGTGATCGAGGTGAACCCTCGCGCCAGTCGCACGGTGCCCTTCGTGAGCAAGGCCAAGGGCGTGCCGTTCGCCCGCCTGGCCGCCCGCGTGATGATGGGCGCCAACCTGGACGAGCTGGGCGTGCCGGACGCGGTGGAGACCTCCTTCTACGCCGTGAAGGAGAGCGTGTTCCCCTTCGGCAAGTTCCCGGGCGTGGACGTGATCCTGGGTCCCGAGATGCGTTCCACCGGCGAGGTGATGGGCGCCGATCCCAGCCTGCCGATCGCCTTCGCCAAGGCGCAGATGGCCGCGGGCGTGATGCTGCCCACGCGAGGCAGCGTGTTCCTGTCGCTGCGCGACGGTGACAAGCGTCATGCCTGCGACCTGGGCCGGACGCTGGTGCGGGCGGGCTTCACGCTGCTGGCCTCGGGCGGTACGCACGCCGAACTGGAGCGCGAGGGCGTGCCCGCCCAGCGGCTTCCCAAGATCTCTGAGGGCGCGCGTCCCAACGTGCTGGACCTGATCCGCAACGGACAGGTGCAGCTGATCCTGAACACACCCACCCGCAAGGGTGCCAACACCGACGAGGGAAGCATCCGTGCGCAGGCGGTTCGAAGCGGCATCCCGATCGTGACCACGGTGGCAGGTGCCCGTGCCGCGGTGCAGGCCATGCTTGCCATGCAAGCGGGAAGCTGGCAGGTCTTCGCCCTGCAGGATCACTTTCCACAGTTGACCCGAGCCCCGCAGGCCGCCGTGGCCATGGCCTGACCCCTCGCCGGCCCGGTGACCGCTCCCATGCCGCACCCCTAGAATGCCTGCCCCATGGGCCAGGACCTGCTTGCCTACCTGCCGGACTGGGTGGCTCCCACCCCCGCCTTCTGCCAGCTGGTGACCAGCGTGGCGGTGATCCTGATCATGATCCACGTGATTCTGGTCAGTTGTGCCTACGCCATCATGCTCGAGCGCAAGCTCAGCGCCTGGATGCAGGATCGCGTGGGGCCCAACCGCGTGGGTCCGGCCGGCCTGCTGCAGCCCATCGCCGACGGCCTGAAGTTCCTGATGAAGGAGGAGTTCACCCCGCGCGGCGTGGAGAAGGCGCTGTTCATGCTGGCGCCCTCCTTCATCCTGATCCCGGCCATGCTGGCCTTCGTGATCGTGCCGTGGGGCGGCGTGCTGGAGCTTTCGCAGATTCCGTTCGGACTGGCCCAGACGCTGGGCGTGGAGGGCGTCACCGTGCGTTTCACCGGCGCCAGCGTGAACGTGGGCATGATCTACCTGCTCGCCGTGGCCAGCCTGGGCGTGTACGGCGTGGCCCTGGGCGGCTGGGCCAGCAACAGCAAGTTCAGCTTTCTGGGCGGCATGCGGGCCAGCGCCCAGATGATCAGCTACGAGATTCCCATGGGCCTGGCGCTGCTGTGCGTGATCCTCACCGCGGGCACGCTGGATCCCTACGGCATCATCGGCGCCCAGACCCACGGCCAAGGCGCGTGGATGCTGCTGCAGCAGCCGGTGGCGGCGATCCTGTTCTACACCTGCATGCTGGCCGAATCCAACCGCGCGCCATTCGACCTGGCCGAGGCCGAAAGCGAACTGGTTGGCGGCTACCACACCGAGTACAGCAGCATGCGCTTCGCCATGTTCTTTCTGGCGGAGTACTTCCACATGATCACGGGCGCCGCGTTCTTCAGCCTGCTGTTCCTGGGTGGCTGGAGCCTGAATCCCTTCGGCACCGGGCCCGACATGCCCATGCAGGGCGGCCCGCTGCTGGTGCTGGCCCAGTGCGGCGTGATGCTGGGCAAGACCGGGCTGATCGTGGCCCTGGGCATGGCCATTCGATGGACGCTGCCACGGTTCCGCTTTGACCAGCTCATGCGCCTGGCCTGGGAAGGCATGATTCCCACCGCACTGGTCATGCTGCTCATCACCGCCGTGTTCCAGTATCTGGGCTGGAGCGGGCAGATCTGGGCCGGATCGCTGCTCTGCGTCGCCATGGTGTGGGTGCTCGGACCCATGCTGCCGCGGCAGTCCAACCCCAATCACCGCATCGGCATGATCGGCAGCCGGTTCAGTCCGGTGGTCGAGGGTGCCGGCCGCGTGAGCCGCCATCCGGTGGCGCTCGACGATTCGGCGATTCCGGATCGACGTCAGGGCCCGCTCAGCATCCACTGAACCGCGGGTGGGCGGCGGGCGAACCCCGCCCGGGCAACGCCGCCTGCACCTCAACCGCGGTGCAGTCGCCGCATGCGGCCAACCCAGTGGCCGAATCGCAGCACAGCGCCCACGCGCTCGGCGAACCCCGGCATGCACGATGGATCCGTGCCGAACGCCGTCTCGTGCCGCCATGTCCAGTAGCGGCCACGCAACTTGCCGCGCGTGACCATCGCCAGCCTGACCAGCTGCCAGAGGGCATCCATGGTGGCAAGAACCGCTCGCACAACACGCATCGTAGGGTCACGCGGCACGGTCCAGGTTCGATGTGCCGCGCGTGAAACTGCGTACCGGCACTTGCGTCGCGGCGCCCATGCACTACATTCCCACGCATCGCACCTGATTCAGGTGCCTCACCCGTCATCTCGCGTGGCGCCGATCGAATCCTCCGACTCGACCGGCGTCACCTGTTCCAGGGAGCGTGCCGGCGGGTGCCGACCACTGGAATTTCAGCCTTGTGTCCCGGATGTGACCGCTTGTCCACTTAGGATCACTTCATGGCCAAGGCTCGCACCCAGTACCTCTGCGGCCAGTGCGGGGCCGTGCATCCCAAGTGGATGGGCAAGTGTCCGGACTGCGGAGCGTGGGACGCGCTGGAGCGCTTCGTCGAGGCCAAGGCCGCGCCGGGTGCGGTGAGCGTGGGTGATGGCGCGGAGAACGTGACCGCATCGGTGGCGGAGCCGCTGGGTCAGGTGCAGGCGGCGCTGGTGCCACGTCTTCCCACGGGCGTGGCCGAGTTCGACCGCGTGCTCGGGGGCGGCTTCGTTCCGGGCAGTGCCGTGCTGCTGGGCGGTGATCCGGGCATCGGCAAGAGCACGCTGCTTCTGCAGGCGCTGGCGCACCTGGCGGATCGCGGCACCACCGTTCTGTACGCCAGCAGCGAGGAGAGTGCCCACCAGGTCCGGCTTCGTGCGGATCGGCTGGCTGGTGATGCGCCGGGCACGCGGCAGGAGAACCTGTGGGTGCTGGCCGAGACCAATCTGGCACGGCTGCTGGAACAGGCCCGTCGCGTGCGCCCGGCAGTGCTGGTGGTGGACTCCATCCAGCTGGTGCATCGCGTCGACGTGGACGCCGTGCCCGGCAGCGCCAGTCAGCTTCGGCGATGCGCCCTGGACCTGGTGGCGTGGGCCAAGAGCACCGACTGCGTGGTGGCCATCGTGGGCCACGTCACCAAGGACGGCCTGCTGGCCGGTCCACGACTGCTTGAGCATCTGGTGGACGTGGTCCTCTCCTTCGAGGGCGACCGCCATCATGCGCACCGCGTGGTGCGCGCCATCAAGAACCGCTTCGGCAGCACGTTCGAGGTGGGCCTGTTCGAGATGACCGGCACCGGCCTGCAGCAGGTGGATGAAGGCACGCTGGCCGCGGATCCCGCCCTGGCCCCGCGGCCCGGTTCGGTGGCGGTTCCGGCACTGGCCGGCTCGCGTTGCCTGCTGGCCGAGGTTCAGGCACTCACCTCCACGGGCATCCTCGGCGGTGCCAAGCGCAAGGCCAGTGGCCTGGATGCCAACCGTCTGGCCATGCTGCTGGCGGTGCTGGAGCAGCACGGCGGACTTCGGCTGGCCGACCAGGATGTCTACGCGTCCGCCGCCGGCGGCGTGAAGTTGCTGGAGCCCGGCACCGATCTGGCGGTGGCCTTGGCCGTGGCGGCGGCGCGGCTGGGCCGCGTGGTTCCCGGATCGTTCGCGGCCATGGGCGAGGTGGGACTGACCGGACAAGTCCGGCCATGCAGTCATCTGGAGCAACGCGTAGCGGCCGCAGCACGGCGGGGCGTGCGAGTTCTGGCGGTCCCGGCGGCCCAGGCAGGAATCCGCCCTGGTGGCTCGAAAATCGAGATGCTGCCCGTGGAGCACATTTCGCAGGTTCTTGAAGTGCTGTCTCCCGGGGCAGGATCGACAGTCTCCAGAAAGTCCCGAAGTGCCGCCCAGGGCCCGATCTGAACACAAGTTCATGTATCTCATGGACTTGTGTCACAACATCTTGTGCTGGGGCAAATCCAGAACCCCAAGGAACGCGGATTTTTGGCCGAAGCCGCTTGCAGATTCCCGGTCACCGCTATCATTTGCCCCTCAACCTCCCGGTCTCGAGGGACCGATAGAGGGAACGCCTGCCGGTTGCTGCCTGTCGGGGCAGCAACGCTGACGGTGGGTGGATGACGCACGGCACGGACCAAGGGTCAAGGTCACGGCCGAACAGTTTCAGATAGGAGCAATCACAATGAGTCTGACGAAGTTTGTTGGTCTCCTCGCGGGTACTGCGGTGGCCGGTTCGGCCTTCGCCGCTTCCGTCGAGGCGAACAATGATGCCATGGCCCAGATCGCCGATCTCAAGAAGGAGATCGCCGAGCTGAAGGCCCAGAACGGTGACAAGTGGCTCACCGAGCAGCGCGCCTCCGAGATCCGCAGCGTGGTCCAGGACGTCCTCTCGGACGCCGACACCCGCGCCAGCCTGCAGGCCGCTCAGGCCACCGCCGGCTGGAACAAGGGTTTCTTCCTTGCCAGCCCCGATGGCAACTTCAAGTTGAACGTGGGCGGCCAGCTGCAGACCCGTTGGGCCTACAACTGGCTGAGCAACCGTGACATGAACAACAGCACGGGGGGCGGCACGTCCTTCAACCAGGCTGGCGTTTCGAAGGCCGCTTACGGCTTCGAAGTGCGTCGTGCCAAGCTGGAGTTCAGCGGCCACGTGGTTGATCCCAGCTGGCAGTACGCCGTGACGCTGGCCTACCAGCAGTTCTTCGGCCAGAACGACGATCCGGCCTCCGCCAACTTCGCGGGCGGCGGTGGCGTGAGCCAGGGCGACAACTTCGCCGGCGGCATCGGTCTCGAGAACGCCTACATCAAGAAGGACCTGGGCAACGGCTTCAGCGTCCAGGTGGGTCAGTTCAAGAGCCCGTTCCTCCGCGAGTGGCTCGTGAGCAGCAAGTACCAGCTGGCCGTGGAGCGTTCGATCGCGAGCGCCCTGTTCAACACCGGTTGGACCCAGGGCATCCAGGCCAACTGGAACAATGACAACCTGCGTGCCATGGTCAGTTACAACGATGGTGCCAACAACGCCAACCTAGGCTCGATCTCGGGCAGCAACGTCAACGACCCGTCCATCACGGGCACCAACTCTGGTGCGGGCTTCGTGCAGTGGGCGTTCACCGGCCGC
>JBJOGW010000054.1:0-16582 GCA_046048055.1 Planctomycetota bacterium | reverse complement strand
CGATGGTGACCTTCTCGCGGGCGATGGCCTCACGGGATCCCATGCCGCCCAGATGCGCCGTGCCGGCGTTGGTCACGATCACCGAGCGGGGCGAGGCCATGCGCGACAGCGGCTCGATCTCTCCCGGGCGGTTCATGCCGATCTCCACCACCAGGTACCGCGTGTCGGCCGGAGCTCCGAGCAGCGCGAGCGGAACACCCAGATGGTTGTTGAAGCTCCTGGGGCTGGCATGAGTGGGCCCCAGCTGCCGGCACGCGCTCTCCACCAGTCGCCGAACGGTGGTCTTTCCGGCACTGCCGGTGATGGCCACGCACAACGCGTTGGGAAGCCGTCGTCGCCAGGCCGTGGCCAGCGATTGCAGCGCCTGCAGCGTGTCCGGCACCAGCAGGCGCGGCACGGGGCACGCCACCTCGCGGGACACCATCACCGCGGCCGCGCCAGCCGACGCGGCCCCCGCCACGTGGTCGTGGCCATCGAAGCGGTCCCCCCGCAACGCCACGAAGAGTCTGCCGGCCAGCGGCTCGCGCGAGTCCGTGCCCACGCCCTGCAGTGGCGCCGGTGGCGTCTCCAGCCAGCGTCCCCCCGTGATCGACGCCATCTCGACCGGCGCCAGAAAGTCGCTCATGCGGGAATCCCCGCCTGCTGCAGGGCCTCACGCGCCACGGCGCGGTCGTCGAACGGGCGCCGCTCGGCGCCGATGATCTGGTAGTCCTCGTGCCCCTTGCCCGCGATCACGACCGCATCGCCGGTGCGGGCCATCTGCACCGCCCGGTGGATGGCCTCGCGCCGATCGACCACGCTGCACACGCGGTCGGCGCGGTGCGGCGGCACGCCCGACTCGATCTCGCGGATGATGGCCTGCGGGTTCTCGGTGCGCGGGTTGTCGCTGGTGATCACGACCTGGTCGGCAAACTCCGCCGCCACGCGCGCCATCCGCGGTCGCTTGCTGCGGTCGCGATCGCCACCGCAACCGAAGACGGCGATCAGCCTTCCGCCGGGGGGCAGCGCCGGGCGCAGCGCCTTGAGCACGTTCAGCAGCGCGTCATCGGTGTGGGCGTAGTCCACCATCACGGCAAAGGGCGCATCGGGATCCGTGACCGGTTCCAGCCGGCCGGGCGGTGCGGTGGCGGCCGACATGGCCCGCTCCAGCGAGGGCGTGTCCGCGCCCAGGGCCCATGCCGCGGCCACGGCCTGCAGCGCGTTCATGCAGTTGTGCCGCCCCATCACGGGCAGCCTCGCCTGGATCTCGCCCCACGGACCCCGCAGCCGGATGCGCATGGAACCCAGGCGGGCCTCCAGCACCGACACCTCGGCGTCCAGCGCGTCGCCACCGCTGAAGCCGCATCGCACCACGCGCGCACGGCAGTCGCGGAGCATGCGGGCGTGGGCCGGATCATCGGCGTTCACCACGGCGGTGGCGCTGTTGTCCAGCCCCTCGAACAGCCGCGCCTTGGCCGAGGCGTAGGCCTCCATGGTGCCGTGATAGTCCAGGTGGTCGCCGCTCAAGTTGGTGAAGACGGCCACGCCGAAGTCCAGGCCGTGCACGCGGCCCTGGTCCAGGGCATGACTGCTGGTCTCCATGCTCACGCCCACGCAGCCGTTGCGGCGCATGCGGGCGAGCAGCTCGGCAAGCTCGATCGCCCCGGGCGTGGTGAGCTGGCTGGGTGCACGCGTGACGCCGTCATCCTGGGTCACCGTGCCGATCAGGCCAAAACGCCGGCCTGCCGACTGCATGCACTGCTGCAGCAGGAAGGCGATGGTGGTCTTGCCGTTGGTTCCCGTCACGCCCGCCACCTGCATGTGACGCGCCGGAAAGCCGTGAAAGGCGTGGGCCAGCATGGCCGCAGCCAGGTGCGGCCGATCCGTCCGGCCCACCGCAACCCCCTGCGGCACGCTTGCGCCGGGTGCAGCCACCACGGCCACCGCGCCGCGGGCCACGGCGTCAGCCATGAACGACCCGCCATCGGCCCGGGAACCGCCGCGGGCCACGAAGAGCGCGCCCGGCCGGGCCGACCGGCTGTCATCCACCACGCACTCGATCCGCGGGTTGCCGTCGCCTTCGCCATGGATCGCCGGAACCAGCGCGAGCAGATCCTTCCAGAGCATGGAGGAAAGCGTACTACAGGATCAGCATGCAGTCGCCGTAACTGAAGAAGCGGTAGCCCTGCGCCTGGGCCAGCGCGTAGAGCCGCTTCAGGCGATCCAGTCCCACGAAGGCGCCTACCAGCGCCAGCAGCGTGCTGCGCGGAAGGTGAAAGTTGGTCATGAGCACGTCCACATGCCGGAAGGCGTGGCCCGGCTGGATCAGCAGCGAGCTCTCGGCGATCCACGTGGACTCCGGAAGCGGCTCCGGCAGGCTTTCCAGCGATCGCACCGTGGTGGTCCCCACGGCGACCAGCCGCCCGGGCGCACCGGCCCGTCGCATGCGAAGGCGCTCCAGCGTGGCCGTGGGCACCTCGCAGCGCTCTCGGTGCATGGCATGCCCCGAGAGCGTGGGCGACTCGACCGGCTTGAACGTGCCCATGCCCACCTCCAGCGTGACCGACGCTCGCTCCACGCCCATCTCCTGCAGCCGCTCAAGCAGCCTCGTGGTGAAGTGCAGCCCCGCGGTGGGCGCCGCCACCGAGTGCATGCGCCGGTCCTCGGCGTAGACGGTCTGGTATCGGTCGCGGTCGAAGGCCTCGGACTCGGCGTGGTCGCCGCGTGCCTTCACGATGTAGGGCGGCAGCGGCACGTGACCGGCCCGCTCCAGGGCCGCGTCCACGTCCACGCCGGCCGGAAACCGCGTACGCCAGCCTTCGCGGGTCTTCTCCACGCATGCCAGCGCGGTCACGGCCTGGCCCTGCGGATCCACCACCAAAAGATGATCCCCGGGATGCAGTCGCCGGCCGCCACGGACCAGCAGCAGCCAGTCACCGTGATCCAGCGGCTCGGCCAGAAGGCCCTCGAAGGCACGCCCGTCGCCGTCGCGTCGGAGCATCAGCCGGGCCGCTCGCACGCGGGTGCGGTTCACCACCAGCGCGTCGCCGGACTGAAGCCACGTGGGCAGATCCTGCACCCGAGCGTGATGCACGCGGTCACCGCTTCGCTCCACCACCATCATGCGGGCCGCATCGCGCGGCTCGGCCGGCCGCGTGGCGATGTGAGCGGCATCGAACGGGTAGTCGAGGTCCTCCAGCGACAGGTCGCTCGTCATGCCGGCTGCGCTCCGCGGGGGCCCGACTGCACGCACGCGCCCTGCGGGATGCGGTGGCCGCGCAGCCACTCGCTCCATCGCACCGGGCGGCCGCCGGGCTCCTGGGCCTCCAGCGGCAGCACGGCGCCGTGACCGCACGCCACCGCGCCGTCGCGCAGGATCTCGCCCGGCCGCCCCTGCCCGATCGCGATGCCGGCGCGCAGCCAGCGCACCTCACGATCGCCCACGTGCACCACGCAACCGGGCCACGGCTGCAGCCCGTTCACGCGAAGGCGCACGTCATGGGCCATCCATGCCAGGTCCACCCACGCCTCGGCCTTGGAGAGCTTGGCCGCGCGGCTGGCGCGGGACTCGTCCTGGGGCACGCCCCATCGCTCGCCGGCCAGCAGCCGCCGCACCACGCCGCTCATCATGGGCACCGCGTCCGCCGCCACGCGGTCGAGCACCTCGCCGGCGGTCTCGCTCTCGCCCACGTGCGTCTCGAAGCGGTCGAGCACCTCGCCCGCGTCCATGCGGTCGGCCACGCGGATCGCGCAGACGCCGATCCGCTCCTCGCCCGCCATCATGGCCCGCTGGATCGGCGCGGCGCCGCGCCATCTGGGCAGGTCCGAGGGATGCAGGTTCACGCTGGACCGGCCCTGCAGCAGCGCGGGCCCGATGCGCTGGCCGAACGCGATCACCACCAGCGGCTGGTCGCCGCCTCGCACCGCCTCGAGCGCCTCGCCGTGGTTCACGTCGTCGGTGCGCATGAGCGGAAGGCCGTGGGCGGCCGCCCATGCGGCCACGGGCGTGGCGGTGGGCATGCGACCGCGTCCGGCCGGCCGATCGGGCTGGCTGATCACCCGCAGCACCAGGCCCGCGCGGTGCAGCGCCTCCAGCGTGGGAAGCCCCAGAGCGCCGCTTCCCAGGAAGGTCACGCCATCAGCGGGCACGCACATCCTCGGCGTCGGCCTCGAGCTCGCGCAGGGCCTTGCGGACCCGCATGCGATCCAGCATGGCCATGCGATCCGTGATCAGGATCCCCTCCAGGTGGTCGAACTCGTGCTGCCAGACGCGGGCACTGAACTGGTCGCTGGTCAGCTCGAACGGCTGGCCCTGCTCGTCCAGGGCACGGATGGTCACGCGCGGCTGGCGACGGATCACGCCCCGGATCCCGGGCAGGCTCAGGCAACCCTCGTCGTGACCGTCCAGGTCACCAGCCAGCTCCGCCAGCTGCGGGTTGATGAAGGCGCGCGCAGGCTGCCCCTCGTCGGGACGCTCCTCGGTCACGAAGAGCCGCAGGCTCTCGCCGATCTGCGGGGCGGCCAGGCCCGCGCCTTCCTCCTGACGCATGATCCGGAACATGTCCTGAACCAGGTCCCGGACGGCCTGATCCACGCGGGACACCGGGGCGGCCTTGCGACGCAGGACCGGGTCGGGATAGAGCACGATGCGACGCGTTCCGGACACCTCCGGATCGTAGTGCGGCCCCGCGACCGGCGCTTGCCGCGTTGACCCTGCGGCGGCGCGGTCGTACCTTCAGGGGCTCCGCCCGAGGAACCAGCCAACGTGATCTTTCCCTGGAAGAAGAGTGGCTCGGACGCCGGCCAGCCTGCCGAGGGCGCGGATGCCAAGCCCGTCAAGGGTGCCCCCCCGCAGCCGCAGCCGGACAAGGCGGCCAAGTTCGTGCAGCATGCGACCACGATCGCGGCCACGGGCAACCTGGACTACGCGCTGCAACTCTTCGCCAACGCCATCAAGTTCGACCCGGGCAACATGGCGGCGCATCAGGCCATGTACGAGGTGGCGGTCAAGTACGTGAGCGGCGGCGGCAAGCCGGCGGCCGGCAAGGAGCTCCGGACCATCGACGACGGCAGCGGCAACTTCGCCAAGCTGGCTGCAGCCGCGTACATCTGGATGAAGGACCTGAACAGCCTGCCCAGCGCGTTCAAGCTGCTGGAGTTCGCGGGCAAGCTGGACCAGGACGAGCTGGGACGCTGGCTGGCGCCCAGGATCATGAACCTGATCCGCGTGCAGCAGCGCAAGAAGGCCAGCAAGTCGCTGTGGGTCCAGGGCAAGGACCTGTTCGCCGCGGTCGACGCGTGGGACGAGGCCTTCGCCTGCGGCGAGGAGGCGGTGGCGATGGATCCGGCCGACTCCAAGCTGGTGGCCGAGCTCAAGCAGGTGACCGCGGCCCGGGCCCTGCAGCAGGGCGGCTACGGCAAGAACGCTGGCCAGGAGGGCAGTTTCCGCGGCAGCATCCGGGATGCCGAGAAGCAGAAGGAACTGGTCGAGCAGGAGTCCATCTCGGGCGGCGGTGACATCGAGGCCCGAAATCTGGAGCGTGCCCGAAAGGACTACGAGGAGCGTCCCGAGGTGCCCGAGCACGTGCAGAAGTACGCCACGCTGCTGCGCAAGAAGGGCACGCCCGAGGGCGAGGCCGAGGCCTTCAAGGTCTACATGGACGGCTACCAGCGGCTGGGCGAGTACCGCTTCCGCATGGCGGCGGGCGACCTGCGGATCGGGCAGAGCCGGCGCAAGGTGCGCGCCGCCGCCGAGCGTGCCGCAGCCAGTCCGAACGACGCGGCACTGCAGGAGGCCGCCCGTGCGGCGCGGCAAGCCAACCTGGAGCTCGAGGGCAAGGAGTTCGCGGAGCGCATGGAGAAGTACCCCACCGACTGCGGCCTGAAGGCCGAGGTGGGGCGCATCCGCTTCGAACTGGGCCAGCACGAGGACGCCATGCCCTGCTTCCAGCAGGCCAAGGAGGAGGCCAAGTACCGCGTGATGGCCACGCACATGCTGGGCCGGTGCTTCGCGGCGCAGGGCTGGCACGCCGAGGCCGTGGGCGAGTTCAAGGAGGCGCTGCAGGTGCTCGACGCGGGCAACGCCGAGCGCGACCTGGACATCCGCTACGACCTGATGATCAGCCTGATGGAGCTGGCCCGCGCCGAGAAGGACGCGCAGGCCGCACGTGACGCCGCGGAGATCTGCAGCCACATCCTTCGCAAGAACATCGGCTACCGCGACATCCGCGACCGTCGCAAGCAGGTGGACGCGCTGGTGAAGGAGATCACGGGCTGATGGCCACGCCGCCCGCCGGTGGCGAGCGGGTGGTGGCGGTGGTGCCGGCCCGGTGGGGCAGCACGCGATTCCCCGGCAAGGCGCTGGCGCCGCTTCACGGCACGCCCATCATCGTGCATGCCCTGCGGCGGGCCAGCGAGGCCCGGCGCGTGGAGCGCGTGATCGCGGCCGTGGATGACGAGCGGATCGCCAAGGCCGCGCGTGAGGCAGGCTTCGAGGCGGTGATGACGCGCGCGGATCACCCCAATGGAACCAGCCGGATCGCCGAGGTGGCGGCACGCCTGCACTGCGAGATGGTTGTGAACGTGCAGGGCGACGAGCCTCGGATCGAGCCGGCGCTGATCGACCTGGCGGTGGAGGCTCTGGACCACGCGGGACGCGAGGTGCCGGTCTCCACGGTGGCCAGCCCGTTCATGCCGGGCGAGGAGCCCGCCAATCCCAACATCGTGAAGGTGGTGGTGGGCGCCAACGGGCGGGCGCTGTACTTCAGCCGGTCACTGGTGCCCTGCAACCGCGACAACGCCCCGGACGCGGTGGCGCCGCTCAAGCACGTGGGGCTCTACGTGTATCGACGGCCGTTCCTGCCCACGTTCGTGCTGATGCCGGCCACGCCGCTCGAGCGCACCGAGCAGCTGGAGCAGCTGCGGGTGCTGGAGAACGGCTACGGCATCGCGGTGGCGATCGGGCAGGCCCGCTTTCACGGGGTGGACACGCCGGAGCAGCTGGAGCGGCTCGCGGGAATGTGAGCGGCCATCACCCGCGAATCCGCCGCGCCCAATCGGCCGCGCGCTCCTTGCGACGCGGACTTGGATCGCTCGCCGCGATCGCGTCCAGCCTGGGCAACGCCTCGGTCGCCTTGAGCGTGACCAGCGACTCCCCCGCACCATCCTGCGCGCGGCGCTCCGGGTCATCCAGCCAGCCGATGAACAGGTCCACCACACGCTTGCGGGTCTCGTCCGCCGCGTCCGTCGGACACAGCGCGGCCAGCGATCGCATGGCGTCCGGCCGCGATCGGTCGTAGCTGCCCAGCGAACTGCCGCGGATCGCCGGCTCGATGGCCCGCGGCTCCTTCCACTTGGCCAGCACACCCAGCGCCGCCAGCCGCACCTCCTCGTTGCGGCTCGGCTGGTCGGCCTGGGCCAGGATCAGGTCCACCTGGTCCGTGGCGTCCAGGTCACCCAGCCGCTGCAGGCAGGCCCGGCGCACCGCATAGCTGCGCTCGCCCTGCAGGCGTTCCACCAGCCACGCCTTCAGGGCCTCCTTGTCCGGCAGGCCCGCCGCGGCATTCACCACGCTCGCCAGCACGCGCGGCCTCTCCGGTCGCTGCTCCATGAGCCGACGGATCACCGCCCACGATTCGGCCGTCTGGAATGCGCCCAACGCCTCCACGCACTCCTGGCGAAGCCGCTCGCGCTGCCCGGGATCCACCGCGATCGCCTCGAGCACGGCCACCGTCTCCGGCGAGGCATCCCCCCGCAGCACCTGCACGGCCTGGCGTCGCGAGGCCGTGGTCGGGCCCTCCTTGGCGAGATGGCGCATCCACGCCAGCGGCATCTCCTGCGAGAGCGTCTTGAGCGCCGCCAGCCGCGGATCGAAGGCCACCCACACCGGTGGTCCGTCCAGCGGGACCTCGAGCACGTCGCTGCGGCTGTTCCACTCCCAGTCATGCGTGGTCTCGCCCGAGGCCGTCCGCACCATCACCGGCGTGCTCAGCGCGAACGCCGGCGTGCGCTCGTCGATCTTCTGCTCCTGCACGGCCTCCAGCCTGAGCGTGCGCGTGCCGGCGTCGTAGGCCGCCTTGACCTTCACGCGGGGACAGCCGGGCCGGTTGCACCACTGGTCGAAGAAGCCCTCCAGACCCAGCCCGCTTGCCTCCTCCAGCTCGCGCCGAAAGTCGTCGGTCTCGGTCTGCCGGAACTTGAACTTGTCGAAGTACGCATGCACACCCCGAAAGAAGGCCTCGTCACCCAGCTTCTCGCGGAGCATGTGCAGGATGCTCGCTCCCTTGGGGTACGGATTGGGCGCGCGCCGGAAGGTCTCGCCCGGATGACCGTAGATGGGACTCACCATGCCGACAGGGCCGTCGGTGCTGTCGCCGCCCGCCACGCGGTGCTGGTTGAGCATGTCATCGAAGAAGCCCGCCTCGCCATCGCGCTCGCCCGACCACAGCACGCTGCCGTAGGTGGCCCAGCCCTCGTTGAGCCAGATGTGCGCCCAGCTGCGGCAGGTGATCAGGTCGCCCGTCCACTGGTGGCAGAGCTCGTGGCTGATCAGGCCGTCGAGATCGTCCTCCTCGACCGCCACCTCGTCCAGGATGGCTCCCGGAAACATGGTCGTCACCGTGGTGTTCTCCATGCCGCCGCTGCCGAAGTTGCGCACCACCAGCTGGTCGTAGCGGTCCCATGGGTACCTGATGCCGAAGACGCGCTCGAACAGCACCATCATGCGGTCGGTGCGGCCGTAGGTGCGCTTCACGTCGCCCACGCGGTCCCTCGGCACCCACACCTCCATGGGCACGCCGCTCTGCGCGTTCTCCAGCGGCACGCGGGCCAGGTCCCCCGCCACCAGGCTGACCAGGTACGACACGTGCGGCTGCTCCTGCTTCCAGTGCCAGATCGCGCGGCCGTCGCGCTCGGTCTGGCTCACCAGCCGGCCGTTGCCGCTCACCACCACGCCCGCGGGCACGTCCACCACCAGTTCGGTGGACTGCCGCTCGTTGGGAAAGTCGTGGCACGGGAACCAGTGCCGGTTGGTCTCGGGTTGCCCCTGCGTGTGCAACTCGGGGCCGTAGCCCGGCCGATCGGGATATGCCGGCGAGAACGTCATGCCCGCGTCCGGATCGCTGAAGGCGTACGCGATGCGGATGTCGCGGGTGGCGTCCCGCGTGAGGGGCGGATCGAACCGAAGCCCCAGACGCTTGCCGTCGCTGGCGAACTCCACCGGCTTGCCGTCCATGGTCACGCCCTCGATCTGCAGCCCCTCGGCATTCAGCGAGAGCGAACGCACCGGGTCCTGGATCGGCTGCACGGTCAGCGTGGCCACGCCGCTGGCCTTGCGGGCCAGCAGGTCGTCAAACCGAAGCTCGATCCGGATGTTCAGGTAGTCCACCAGCCGGTCCGGCGGCCAATGCCGGAAGTCCGCGCCGCTGACCGGGTCAAACGCGGCTGCCGCGGTGCGCTGCCACACCGAGGGCTGGTCCCGGCTTCGGGGCGGCGCCAGCTCGAGCCGATGGGCCAGGCAACCGCAGCCGTAGTCCTCTTCGGCAGCGGCTGTTGCGGTGATCAGCGTGGCCAGTCCGGCCATCCACAGGGCAGTCGGGAGCGTTCGCATGGCGTTCATCCTCTCCTGAATCAGGTCGCTGGTACAGGCCCACGGGATTCCGGATTCGCGCATCTTGAACCGAAATCCCGGCGCGGTACGATCAGGTGTGCCCCCCAAGCCGAGCCAGGTCGACCCAACCGCCTCCAGCAGCGGCTTTCTTGCCCAGTTTTCCAGCAGTGACGAGCAGCGCGAGTGGTTCAGCCCCGCCCCACCGGGCTATCAGAAGGGCCGCACCAAGTACGTGGTGGTGATCGGTACCGTGATGAGCGGACTGGGCAAGGGCATCTTCAGCTCCAGCCTGGCCAAGCTGCTGCAGGACAAGGGACTGGCCGTGGCCCCCATCAAGATGGAGGGCTACCTGAACGTGGACAGCGGCACGCTGAACCCGTTCCGCCACGGCGAGGTGTTCGTGCTCTCGGACGGCCTCGAGACCGACATGGACCTGGGCACCTACGAGCGCATCCTGGACCAGGACCTCACGCGACAGAACTTCGTGACCGCGGGGCAGATCTACAGCGAGATCCTGGACCGCGAGCGGCGAGGCGGCTTCCTGGGCCGCGACGTGCAGATGATCCCGCACGTGACCGGCACGGTGAAGCTGAAGCTTCGCCAGCTGGCCATGACCGGTGGCCCCGGCGGCACCCCCGCCGACGTGGTCTTCGTGGAGGTGGGTGGCACCGCCGGCGACTACGAGAACGGCTTCTACATCGAGGCCCTGCGCGAGCTGGCCTTCGAGGAGGGTCCCGAAAGCACCTGCTTCGTGGCCCTGACCTACATCCTGGAGCCGGCCACGCTGGGCGAGCAGAAGAGCAAGGCCGCGCAGCTGGGCATCAAGCGGCTCATGGAGAGCGGCGTGCAGCCGCACGTGATCGCCTGCCGCGCCACGAACCCGGTGAACGAGAAGGTGATGCAGAAGATCGGCATGTTCAGCAACGTGCCCATGAAGCGCATCTTCAGCATGCACGACCGCGAGAGCATCTACGTGATCCCCGACGCCATGCGCACCAGCGGGCTGGATCGCGAGATCCTGTCGATTCTGGGGCTGCACGACCGCGTGGACGTGACCCGCGAGGACGTGGCCCGCCGCGGCTGGAACGAGTTCAGCGCCCGCCTGGCCAGTCCGCGCAGCCGCCGCGTGAAGATCGGCGTCATGGGCAAGTACGCCAGCCTGCGCGACGCCTACGCCAGCATCGACAAGGCCATCGAGCACTGCGGCATCCACCTGAACGCGGCCGTGGAACTGCACTGGCTCGACACCAGCGGCCTGGACAGCGCCGCCAAGGTCGGCGAAACGCTCCGGGACATGGACGGCATCATCGTGCCCGGCGGCTTCGGGCAGCGGGGTGTCGAGGGCAAGATCCGCTGCGTGGAGCATGCACGCACCCGCAAGCTGCCGTTCCTGGGCATCTGCCTGGGCTTCCAGATGGCGGTGATCGAGTACGCCCGCAACGTGCTGGGCATGGCCGATGCCAACAGCACCGAGTTCGACCCTGCCACGGCGCATCCGGTGATCAGCGAGCTGCCCGACCAGAAGCGGCTGGAGGGGATCATGGGCGGAACCATGCGGCTGGGCGGGCAGCAGGTGAAGCTGGAGCCCGAGAGCTTCGCGTCGCGACTCTATGGCGCCACCGCCGTGCGCGAGCGATTCCGTCACCGCTACGAGGTGGAGCCCGCGTTCATCGACCAGTTGCAGGCGGCGGGCCTGCACTTCAGCGGCAAGCACCCCACGCAGCCCATCATGCAGGTGCTGGAGCTGGCCGCCAGCGAGCACCCCTGCTTCATGGCGGCCCAGTTCCATCCGGAACTGACCAGCCGGCCGCTGCGGCCGCAGCCGCTCTTCATGGGGCTGGTGGCGGCGGCGATCGTGCGCAAGCATCCGGACGCGGCGCGGGATCCGTCGATCGCGCGCTGGCTGCATGCCCCAGCCACCGTTGCCGCGCGCTGATCGCGGGGCCGATGGGTTCTCGACGCCGGGGGCTGCCCAGGCGTGGGTGGCAGGTTCCCGGGCGATGCCGCTAGAATCCTCCCCCTTCGCCGAAGTAGCTCAACTGGTCCAGAGCGGAGCATTCATAACGCTCAGGTTGGCGGTTCGAGTCCGCCCTTCGGCACTGATCGCGGCCCGGCCAGTGCGCCGGGCCGCGGCATTTCGGTCACGTGTGGGGGCGGGGCCCGGTTCAACCCACTTTCCGACCGGCGGAGCGGTGGCTCCGTGACCGACCGGCATGCCGGCCCCCGCGGTAGGCTTCGGGTTTCGCCATGCTTCGACACGCCCTGCACGCCAAGCTGCACCATGCCGTGGTGACCTACTGCGACGCCGACTACGTGGGCTCGATCACCATCGACCGCGACCTGCTCGATGCCAGCGGCATGCGGGCCAACGAGAAGGTGCTGGTGGCCGACTGCGACAGCGCCGCGCGGTTCGAGACCTACGTGATACCGGGCGAGCGGGGCACGGGCGTGATCGGTGTGAACGGGGCGTGTGCCCGGCTCTCGGGCATCGGCCACAAGCTGATCGTGATGAGCTTCTGCATGGTCACCGACGAGGAATTCGCCACGCACCGCCCCCGCGTGGTGATCGTGGCCCCCGGCAATCGGGTGGGTCAGGTGCTGGCGTATCCCGGGGTGTAGGCGGCGGGTGCGGGACGAGCTCAGCTCGGCGGCTGAGCAGCCACTCCCCACATTCACGAGGCCCCCACTTCCTGTCCAAACTGCGTCCACTCCGGGCGGCCAAGATGCCGAGCCTGTTCGATGCCGTGCGTCCGCTCCCCGTCCGCAAGTCCGCCGCCCACCGTCCGGAGGTCTCATGTCCAACGCCGAATCCGGTGATGTCCCGCCGCCCCGCCCGCCCCACCGCCGTCCGCGCGTCCGCCCCAGCCTGCGGGCGCATGGCCGTCGGCTGCTGCAGGTGCCGTTCCAGCCCGAGGAACTTCGTCGCATGCAGCAGGCGGTGCGATCGGAGTTCGACTTTCGCGTCTTCTGCATGTTCGGCCAGCCGGGCATGGCCCCCGAACCCGGCTGCCCGCGACCCGTCCGTCTGGCTGGCCGTGTGTTCGACAGTCATCTGCTCCGGACGATCTACGCGGGCCGCTGCATCCTGAGCGCGCTGCAGGATCCAGCCACGTGTCCCACTCCGCCGGCCGAGCCGGCATCGGAGACCGATCCGTGCGTGCCGGCGGCGGATCCCCTGCATCTGCCTGATTCGGTCGATGCCACGCGGCCACTTCTCACGCCGCTCATGCTGGACGCCCTGCTGGTGTTCCTCGGTTCGAGTCGCGGCCCCCTGCTCGACATGCAACGCGTCGGCCCCACGCTTGCCACGCTGGGGATGGAGTTCTTCCTGCGGGCCACGGATCCTGCCGCCGTGATCACGGCCATGGCCGACGAGCTCTGCCGGCAGGGGCTTCTCCGCGGTCCCTCCAGCCAGGACGCGATGGTGGTCAAGATCTTTGGCCCGGCGTTCGCCTACGCGCCCACCAACGAGGGCAAGGCCAAGGTCATCGCCGAGATCCTGCCCGGTTGGGAGCCCGCACGCGTGCGGATGACAAGACCCCGGGGCACCGAACTCTTTGGCCAGGGCCCGCCCGAGGGTCCCTCCGGCGCACCCGATGGACCACCCGGCGGACCGGCGGGCCCGCCACCGGACGAAGTGACCTGAACCGAGCCATGTGTACACCCCGCCGGGCGTCCGGGGGCGCTCGGCGGGGTGCTTTCACCCGCCGCCATCCGGCTGTTGCATCTCAAAGATGCGGCAACCCATTCCGGGCACCTGCACCGCCGTGCCGGCACGGCGCACCCTGATTGCGGGGCCCTTCTCCTCGATGGGCTTGAGCACCGCACCTTCGGGCAGCACATCGCTTGGCTCCAGTTTCACCCGGGCGGGCTTGTCCAGTCCATGGATCACCACCAGCACGCGGTCGTCGTCCTTCTGCCGCACGAACGCCAGCGTGCGCCCCTGCACCAGCACCGGCGTGAACGATCCGTCCTGAAGGGCCGGATGCTCCCTGCGGATGCGGATCAGCCGTGCCACCTCGTCCCACATCTCGCGCTGGGCCCTGGTCCGGCCCCTGGCCTCGAAGGCGCTCTTGCGTTCGCCCCATCCGCCCGGATAGTCGCGCCGATTGTCCGGATCCTCGTCGCCATCCATGCCGATCTCGTCACCCGCGTACACCTGGGGGATGCCGCGCAGCGTGAACAGCAGGCTGAAGGCCAGGCGAACGCGATCGGCGTTGCCGCCGGCCTCCCGCAGAATGCGCTTGATGTCGTGGTTGCCGATGAACGTGACGTTGCGCGACGCGTTGCCGTAGAGCGGATCCCGCTCGAGCAGGCCGGTGAGGCGCTCGGCGCCAGCATCGCGACAGGCGAAGTCGCGGATGGCATACAGCAGCGGAAAGTCGAACTGGCTCTTGAGCCCGGTGTCGATGCCGTCCCATCCCTTCCTGCCGCCGCGCCAGAAGCTGATCACGGCCGGATCACCGTGCCAGACCTCGCCGATCTGCAGCATGCGCGGAAAGTGCTCGTCCTGGGCCTGCTGCCAGGCCTTCCAGAAGGACCGGTCCACGTATGGATAGGTGTCCAGCCGCAGGGCGTCCTGCCCGCTGATCATGTTCCACCACAGCGTGTTCTGGATGGCGTAGCGGCGATACTCGGCATCCCGGCCGTTCAGGTCGGGCAGCGTGTTGGCGAACCAGCCCTCAAGCAGCTCCGCCCGCTTCTCGCGCGTGGCCTTGGGATCTGCGCCCACAGGCAGGTCGAAACTGCAGTTCAGGTGGCGCTCGGGCGTGCCGTGGAACCAGGTCGGCGTTGGCGGATCCTTCACCCACGGATGCGTGGGACCCGTGTGGTTGGGCACGGTGTCCTGGATCAGCTTCATGCCGCGTCGGTGCAGTTGCCGGGCCAGTTCCTGGTAGTCGGCCATCGTGCCAAAGTGCTCCTCGACCGCGTAGAAGTCGGTGGCCCCGTAGCCGTGGTAGCTGGTGCCGACCGTGTCCTCGTTCTGGTAGATCGGTGTCAGCCACACGGCCGTGGCCCCGAGCGCCTGGATGGCGTCCAGCTGCTCGATCACGCCGCGCAGGTCCCCCCCGTGGTAGGCCTTCGGATTCTTGCGGTCGAGCGTGCGATGCGCCGGATCGGGCTCGTCATTGCCCGGCTCGCCATTGGCGAAGCGGTCGATCATGAGAAAGTAGATCACGTCGTCCGCCGCCAGCCCCGCATGCCCCGGCTCCATGGCCGCCCGATCCAGCAGCGACCAGGCCACCCGGGCCGTGCCCGACTGCGTCTGCACCTGCAGCGGAATCTCGCCCGCCACGGCCGAAGGTTCCACCACCAGGTCGCAGAAGAGATGGTTTCCGTTGGCCGAGACGCGCGTGGCACCGATGGCGATGCCCGGTGCGGTGGTGCTGACCTTGGCCGCGTCCAGCCCCTCGCCCGTGATCAGCAGCGTGAGCGGCATGGGCCTCTCGACCGTCCACCAGTTGGGCGGCTCCACCTTGCGCACCACCTGGCTCCACGCCGAGACGCCAAGCGACTGCAGCAGCAGGACGGCGGTGATGACCCCCGGAACGGACGTGCATGCCGTGTGACGCATCCACGCAGTATGCCCCGGCAGCGGCTACCCTTGCACCTCCTCCGCTTGCCCCGCTAGCTCAGTTGGATAGAGCACCGGTTTCCTAAACTGGAGGTCGCGCGTTCGAATCGCGCGCGGGGCGCTTGACCGACCGGCCACCCGCCGGGCACCACCCGTCTGGCGTGCCTCAGTCCCTGGGCTCTGGCTCGAGGTTGGCCAGATAGCGGCCACCCTTGGCCCGATCCGACCGCTCCTGGATGAAGTAGGCGACGCACCAGGCGGCAAGCAGCACAACCCACGCGAGATTCACGAGCAGAACGGGCCACATGTCGGTGAGTGTACCCTTTCGCGCGGCCCTCGCCATGACGCTCAACCAGGTGGCCCTGCTCCTCTACGCCGTGGGAACGGCGATCACGCTCGCGGCGGGCGCGCTGTGGCTGATGGCGTGGCGCGGCAGACCCCGGGGGTGGACCCGGCACTGCGGCTCGTGCGGTTTCGACCTGACCGGGCTGCCTGAAGGCGCGACCGGTTGTCCGGAGTGCGGCCGAGCGGTCGGTGCGGCGGTGCTGCGACCGTCGGGTCGCACGCGGGATCCATGGCAGTTCGCCGCCGCCATCGCGGCCACCTCGCTGGGCCTGAGCCTGATCTGGGTGGGCCAGGCGCCGCAGCTCTTCCGAACCGGTCGCTGGCTCTGCTCGCTGCTTCCTTCGGAGACCCTGCTCACCCTGTACCCGACCATGCCGCAGATCGCCTCGAGCGAACTGGTGGCACGCATTCGCGACGGCTCCGCGAACGACCCGCTGGTCCTGCCGATGCTGATCCGAGCCGCCATGGATCACGCCCGCGCCAACCCGGGCAACCGCCGCGGCGATGCATGGCGCGTGCTGCACGAGCTGCAGGCCGCCTCGTTCATGGACACCGCCCGCAAGGCCGAGATGCTGCGGGCCGCGCTGGAGGGACTGGTGCCCCACACCAGTTCCCCAGTCTGCACGGCGGGCTCGCCGTTCGTGGCCACGGCCATGTTGCCGGCGGTGCAGGCCACCACATGGATCCCGCCGGAGCTGCTTGAGCTGCGCGTGCAGTCAGCCCGGATTCAGGCCGGGGACGGATCGTGGGAGACGCTGGAGCGACTGACGGACGGCGCCGGCGACACGGGTCGCCTGGCACGGACCGTGGATGGCATGGTCTTTCGCGCGCCCGCGCGGGAGGGTGCCATGCAGGGCGAGCTGGAGATTCTGCTGGTGCAGCCGGGGCCCACATCGGAGGCTCTCTCGCGAACGGTCCGCGCGCCCTTCTCGCTGCAGGTGCGGCCGGGCGACACGCCATGAGCGAGCCGCTGCTGAACGTGGTGCTGCTGCACCCCCTCATCCCCAACAACACCGGCAACATCGGCCGCACCGTGGCGGTCACGGGCTGTCGCCTGCACATCATTCACCCCATCG
>JBJOGW010000053.1:0-3336 GCA_046048055.1 Planctomycetota bacterium | reverse complement strand
CTCCTCCCGCGGGCAATGAGACGCCCTGATTCGGGTCCAGGCCGACTGGCCGTGACGCTGGCCGTGGTCGTGGCGGCGCTCGGCTACTTCGTGGACATCTTCGATCTGCTGCTGTTCGCGTTGCTTCGCAAGGCCAGCCTGAAGGACGTGCTGGCCCGCCCGCTGGCGGAGCTGCCGGAGGAACAGCACGACCAGCTCCTGAAGGACTGGGGCATCTGGCTGGACAACACGCTGCAGATGACCGGCCTGATGGTGGGCGGGATCCTGTGGGGCGTGTTGGGTGACAGGCTCGGGCGTCTGGCGGTGCTGTTCGGCAGCATTCTCACGTACTCGGTGGCCAACCTGCTCAACGCGCTGGTGACCGACGTGGACACCGCCGGCACACTGGGATGGCTGCACGCGGTCGGCCTGGGCACGGCCATCCGCCAGTACGAGGTGCTGCGCTTCGTGGCCGGCGTGGGATTGGCGGGCGAACTGGGCGCGGGCATCACGCTGGTGGCCGAGCTCACCAGTCGCGAGCGGCGCGGCATGGCCACCACCATCGTGGCCACGGTGGGCATCCTGGGGGCGGTGGCTGCCTACTTCGTGACGCAGCTGGTCTCGTGGCGGTGGGCCTTTGCGGTGGGTGGAGGGCTCGGGCTTCTCCTGCTGCTGCTGCGGATCGGCGTGACCGAGAGCGGCATGTGGGATCACATCCGCACGCATCGGCGGCGCGGGGCCCTCTGGATGCTGGTGTGGCCACCGCGGCGGCTGTTGCGTTACCTGTGCGTGGTGCTGATGGCGGTGCCGATCTGGTTCGCGGTGGGCACGCTGATCAAGTACGGCGACGTGATCGGCGCCAGCCTGGGTCTTCCCGCGGACCAGAAACCCGATCCGGGCAAGGCCATCATGTGGTGCTACGTCGGCCTGGCGATCGGCGACCTGGGCAGCGGACTGCTCAGCCAGGCGCTTCGAAGCCGGCGCGGTGCCGTGCTGGTGTTCCACCTGATCACGGTGGTGGCCATGGCGATGTACTTCACGCTGGGGCCGCGCTCGCAGGGCTGGTTCTACGCGGCCTGCTGGGCCCTGGGGCTGGGCTGCGGCTACTGGGCCGTGTTCGCCACCACCGCGGCGGAGCAGTTCGGCACCAACGTGCGGGCCACCGCGGCCACCACGGCGCCCAACCTGGTTCGGTGGAGCGCGGCGGCCACTGCCGGACTGTGGGTATGGCTCGAGGGGGTGTTCGGTCGTTCAGGTGCCGGACCCTGGCAGGCCGCGGCGGTGGCCGCGGTGATCGTGATGGGTCTGGGCATGGTGGCGGTGCTTGGACTGCGCGAGACCTATGGCGTGGACCTGGACTACGAGGAGCGGTAGGGCGGTCAGGATCGCCCGCGTATGCGGGACACGAACGGAAGTTTGTCAAGTCGAGGTTCGGCAAACTGTGGTGAAATTGTTTGACCCGTCTAGATCTCGGACTAGGTTGCACTCACGTCCCCGTTGAGGGGTCGCTGCGCCATGCCGCGTGGCAGGCGGGAGAGTGGTCAAGGGCTTCAGACAACAAGGATTTCCGGCATGTGGACCATCACGACTCGGGGTCTCGCCGCCGCAGGGCTGGTGAGTGCGTTGCTTGCTTCCGGTGCAGGGGCGGGATCCAGCGTCCGGGGCGGGGGTGTGCGGGCGAACCAGGTCACGGCGCAGCGAATCTCGGCGGTGGCCGGCGTTTCCGGCAGTCTGGCCGGTTCCGAGCAGATGCTGTCCTCGAGTGGTTCGGGTCGCCTCAGGCGGCCTGGTCATGGCACGCCGCAGGGCGCAGGCTCTGGAGCCGCCACCGGTTCCGGCGGCACGATGGACTTCAGCGGATTCACGCAGGGCGCTGCGGTGGGCAACGCCTACGCCGCCCTGGGTTTCACCTTCTCCGGCGCCAACGTGCTCAATTCCTTCAACGGCGGCGGCAACCCCGATAACGGCATTGTGTACAGCCCTGGTGGCCGGATCGTAGTCGGCATCAACGGCTTCACGCCAGGCCCGGTGGAGTTTCGCTATGCCACGCGGGTCACGCTCACGGTGAGTTCGCATGCCTCGACCGACGGAAGCGGTCCTGCGACCGGCACGTGGAGCGTGGCGGCCAACAACTTTGGAAACGGTTTTCTCGTCTGGAACTCGTTCCTGCAGGTGGTGCGACCGGACACGCGGTCGCTGGTCATTGCAGGTGCGGCGGACTCGTGGGGTGTTGATCGCCTGACCATCACGGGTTGCCCAGCGCCGACCTCGGCGTTGGATGACTGCAACGGCAACGGCATCAGCGACGCATGCGAGATCGCGAGCGGCGTGGTGGAGGATTGCAACGGCAATGGGGTGCCGGATTCGTGTGATGTTGCGGGCAGCGTGCCGCCGGTCGCTGGTGCCGTTCAGTGGCGCGTGGAAAATGGCGGGAATGGGCATTGGTACCTGCCGTCTGTGACGCAAGGCCCGGTGACATGGGAAGCCGCTCGCGATCTGGCGGTACAGATGGGCGGACATCTGGCCACGCTCACCTCATTTGAAGAGAGTGCATTCGTGTTCTCGATGGTTTCGAGTCGTATTGACTTGTGGCAGCGGAATTCGTTTGGCGGACCTTGGCTGGGGGGATATCAGCCGAATCCGTCGAGTTCACCGGCCCAAGGTTGGGTGTGGATGACGGGCGAGCCGTGGGATTTCACCGATTGGGCAGTTGGTGAGCCGGGCGACCAGGGCTATGCCGGTCGCCGAGAGTCCTACCTCCAGTTCCGGGATCCTTCCGGGCGATGGAACGACTACGACGGCTACAGCCCGAACGTCCACTACTCGTTCGTTGTCGAATGGCCCGGCGCCGTCGCCACGGACTGCAACTCCAATGGCATCCCCGACAGTTGCGACCTGGCCAACGGCACCTCGCTCGACCGCAACGGCAACGGCATTCCGGACGAGTGCGACCCGAATCCGGTGCTTGCGCTGAGCAACAACGCAGTCTCGTGCAATGCGATTGGCAGTGAGGTCACGGTCGAGGCTCGCCTCTCCGGCGTGGTGCAGAACGTGGTGTCGGGCCAGATGCTGATCAGCTGGGATCCGACCAGGTTGTCCCTGGCTCAGGTCAATCCCGGTGACGCTCCTTTCAACGTGGTGTATTCGCTGAATCAGGAAGCCGGTCAGGTCTCGGTGCTTGCTTCGGTGGCTCCCGGCAACCCGGGTGAGAGCGTGTCCAACAAGGCCATGGCTCGCCTGGTGTTCTCGGTGATCGGCGGCAGTTGCGACGGCAGTGGCACCGAGGTGGGCTTCTTCGCTGCTGGCCCCCTGCAGACTGCATTCACCGATGGCCTGGGCAACGTGATCGTTCCGGCC
>JBJOGW010000052.1:0-3901 GCA_046048055.1 Planctomycetota bacterium | reverse complement strand
GTAGTCGAAAATCTGCCCGAGGAAGGTGTAGAGCCGGACGTACGCTCCCATGTCGCGCTTGAAGAGCAACAGCCCGTCCATCGTGGCTTTCGCCGTCTTGGCGGCGTTGGCATCGCCCTGCGCCTCGGCCAAGGCCAGGTCCGAACGTGCCGCGGCATGGCGTTTGAGCAGCCGATCGGCCACAGGCGCAATGGCCGCCTGCAACGCCTTCTGGGTGCCCTTCGGGTCCAGGTCGGCTTGTACGACGCGCTCCACCTCGTGCTCGTCGTAGTGGCCCGTGCTGTCGAGCTTGGCGCGAAGGTCGTAGATCAGGTGCGGATCACTGGCCGTCTCCAGCTCCGCCGTCGTGTAGTAGGTCTGGAAGGCTGCCAGGATTTCCGCTGGGTCATTCACGAAGTCGAGGATGTAGGTCGTGTCTTTGCCGGGGTGCGCACGGTTCAGACGCGAGAGCGTCTGCACGGCCTGGATGCCGCCGAGCAGCTTGTCGACGTACATGCCACACAGCAGGGGCTGGTCGAAACCGGTCTGGAACTTGTTGGCCACCAGCAGCAGCTGATAGTCCGGCCCGGCAAAGGCTTCGCGGATGTCGCGCCGGTTGAGGTGGGGGTTCAGCTGCGTGCTGGTTTCCGTCACCGCATCCGCGAAGCTCTCGGGGTCATGCACCTCACCAGAGAACGCCACGAGCACGCCCAGCGGGTAGTTGCGCCGCTGGATGTATTCGCGCATGGCCTTCTGCCACCGCACCGCTTCCTTGCGGCTGGCGACCACCACCATCGCCTTGGCGGTGCCGCCGAGCAAGGGCTGCACGTTGTCGCGGAAGTGCTCCACAACCACCTGCACCTTCTGCGCAATGTTGTACGGGTGCAGACGGACCCACTGCAGGATGCCCTTGGTGGCGGCGCTGCGCTCCACCTCGGTCTCGTCATATTCCTTGCCGTCGTGCGCCAACCGGAACGCCAGCTTGTAGCTGGTGTAGTTCTTCAGCACGTCGAGGATGAAACCCTCCTCGATGGCCTGGCGCATGGAATACACATGGAAGGGCTCCGGCAGCCCTTCCTTTCCCGGGCGACCGAACAGCTCCAGCGTCTTTGCCTTGGGCGTGGCCGTGAAGGCGATATAGGTGAGGCCCTTCGAAGAGGCCTTGGCCTCCATCTGCGCTGCCAGCAGGGCTTCGGTATCAATCTCGCCGCCGTCCTGCAGGGCCGCCCATTCCTCTGCCGACAGCACCTGCTTGAGTTTGGTGGCCGCCTGGCCTGTCTGCGATGAATGTGCCTCATCGGCGATCACGGCAAAGCGCTTGCCCTCGGTCGCCGCGAGCTCCTGCACGGTCTGCAACGCGAAGGGGAAGGTCTGGATCGTACAGACGATGATCTTCTTGCCGTCTTTCAGCGCCTGCGAGAGTTGCGCGCTCTTGCTGCCACCTTCATTGGTGATGGTGGCCACCACGCCCTTGGTGCGCTGGAAGTCGAAGATCACATCGCGCAACTGGGCGTCGAGCACGTTGCGGTCGCTGACCACCAGCACGCTGTCGAACAGCTTTTGGTGCTGGTCGTCGTGCAGGTCGGCGAGGAAATGCGCCGTCCATGCAATGGAGTTGGTCTTCCCGGACCCGGCCGAATGCTGGATGAGGTAGCGCTGGCCTGCGCCCTTCTCGAGCACGTCGGCCACCAGCTTTCGCGTGGCGGCCAACTGGTGGTAGCGCGGGAAGATCAGCGAGTGCAGCTGCTTCGTGTCGTCTCGCTGGCCCACCAGATAGCGGTGCAGGATGTCGAGCCAGCCTTCACGCGCCCAGACTTCTTCCCACAAATAAGCCGTCGCGAAGCCCTCCGGGTTCGGCGCGTTGCCGGCCGCCCCATGGTTGCCACGGTTGAAGGGAAGAAAGCGCGTGGCCGGGCCGGCCAGCCGGGTGGTCGTCATCACCTCGCTTTGGCTCACGGCAAAATGCACCAGCGCACCACCGGGGAAGCCCAGCAGCGGTTCCAGCACGCCCCCCTTGGGCTGCGGATGGCGGTCGAAGCGGTACTGGTCCACCGCATCGTGCACGCTCTGCGTGAAGTCGGACTTCAGCTCCGCCGTGGCAACCGCAAGGCCGTTCACACACAGCACCAGGTCAATGGCGTCATTGGGTTTGTTGGGCGAATGGCGCACCTGCCGCAGCACGCGCAGGCGGTTGGCCGCGTAGCGGGCCTGTGTCTCCGTGTTGAGGCCCAGCGCCGGCCGGAACTGCGCCAACTGCAACGGCTGTTTCAGACCGAGCATCTCGATGCCCCGGCGCAGTACCTCGAGGGTGCCGCGTTCGTTCAGCAACTTGCGCAAGCGATCCACAAGCTTTGTGCCCCACTGGGGCCCGTATTCATTTTCCAGCCGCTGCACGGCGTCCGCTTGCGTGGCCTGCAGCCAGGCCAGCAGGTCTGGCGTGTACAGGCCGCGGGCGGTGTCGAAGGCCTGCGCCGCACCCTCTTCGTACAGCCAGCCGTGCCCGCCGAGGTGGGCACAGATCTCCGCCTCGAAGTGGATTTCCTTGTGCAGGGTCATGGGGCAGCGTCCTCAAACAGCCGGTTCGTCTGCGAACAGACGGACATAGGGTTCATAGCGGAAACGGCGGTGGCGGGCCTGCCCGGTCATTTCCAGCAGGATGCCGAGTTTCACCAGGCGCGCAACCAGCGTGTTCGCCGCCGCATAGGTGGTACCAGTCAGGGCCTGCACATCCGCCACCGACAGGATGGGACGATCAAACAGCCGCTCCAGCACGCGTAGGCCGTTCGCCGCAGCGCGGCCGAGATGTTGGGTCATGAGCGAGCGGTGGTGCTCGCGGAGAAGCTGGATGCGCCTTGCGGTTTCGGTTGCCTCGTCGGCCACGACCAGTACACCTTTCAGGAAGAACGTGAGCCACGCCTCCCAAGCGCCTTGGTCGCGCACCGCCTGCAGGTGCTCGTAATAGTCCTGCCGGTGCTGCCGGAAGTAGTGCGAGAGGTAGAGCACCGGCTTGTGCAATACCTCGCGCTCGGTCAGCAGGAAGGTGATGAGCAGGCGACCGATGCGTCCGTTGCCATCCAGAAAGGGGTGGATTGTCTCGAACTGCACATGGGCGAGGGCGATCTTCACCAAGGGTGGCAAATCGTCCGAGGCGTGCAGGAACTGCTCCAACGCACCCAGCGCCTGTGGAACCTCTTCGGGGGGCGGCGGAACGAAACGCGCGGTGGCCAGCGTGCAGCCCGCAGGGCCGATCCAGTTCTGGCTCCGGCGCAGCTCACCCGGGGTCAGCCGACCGCCGCGCACACCCCGCATGAGTTCGGCGTGGATCTCGCGGATCAGCCGGACAGAAACCGGCAGCTCGGGGAGCCTGCGCAGCCCCAGGTTCATCGCCCGGACGTAGTTCACTACCTCATCCACATCGCGCGGCATCTGCTCGTCGAACAGATCCGCCTCGGCCGCGAGCAGGTCCTGGAGGGAGCTTTGCGTGCCCTCGATCTGGCTGGACAGCACGGCTTCCTTGCGGACGTACATGAAGACGAAGAGGTCGGGATTGGGCAGCGTGAGGACCGAGCCATCCAGTCGGCCCAGCGCCCGGTCCGCCCGGGAGAGCAAGGCCTGAAGCTCCCCCGTGAGCGTGAGCGGCGGCACAGGCGGCAACGGGGCCGGCACAAAGGCGCGGTAGCCCGAGGCTTGCTGCATGTAACGCCCGGCCCGATCCGACGCCGCTTGCATGTGAAAGGCTCCCCGATCCATGGTCGATCGGCCGCTTCTTGATATAGGCTGGCTACAGTATGGGGCCAACTGTCTGCCTTGTTAAAGGCTGGCGAGCGTTGGCTGCGGTAGCCGCCTCACTGCTCCCCGGGGACCTCGACCGCGCCCACGATCTCCGACGCCCAGTCGCCGTAGGACTTGCCGCCCTGCTCCA
>JBJOGW010000051.1:0-6826 GCA_046048055.1 Planctomycetota bacterium | reverse complement strand
GCCGTGCCTGCACTGGTCGCTGGTGCCCGAGCATGGCACCGCCCATGCGGCAAGCGGCACGGTGCAGGGTGGCGAGATCCTGCGCGTGGACCTGTCCGCGGGCGCCACGGCCCGGGTCGAGGTCAAGCCCGAGCGCGGATTCGACGTGGGCGCGGGCGCCGGCAAGCCGGTCACGCGCTCGGTGCGCGGCGGGCCGGTGGGTTTGCTCATCGACTGCCGGGGCCGCGCGCTCAAGCTGCCATCGGACACGGCCGCGCGTCGGGCCTGCCTGCAGAAGTGGAACGCCGCCGTGGGCGTGCATGGCTGAGGCCTGCTAGGTTCCCCGTTTCGCCGCAACGTTCAACCTCCGGAGATTGTCATGCGAAGCCTGTTCCTGATCGCCGCCCTGATGCTGCCCACCCTGTCCGCCTGCAACGTGGCGCCCAAGGCCGATGACCGAGCCACCTTCGTGCAGGAGGCGCGCGATGGGCTGCGCGAGTTCGAGCGGCAGGTGTCGGGCCTTCGGCGGCAGATCGCCGAGTCCGCGGGCTACGCGGTGTTTCCGGGTGCGGGGCAATGGGGCATCATCTTCACGGGCGGCAGCTTCGGTCGCGGCGCGGTGTTCACCGCCGACGGCACGCAGGTGGGCTGGGCCGCCGAGAACCAGTTCAACGTGGGATTGCAGGCGGGCGGCCAGCAGAACCGCATCCTGATCGTGTTCGCCGACAGCGACACGCTGGAGAAGTTCAAGCAGGGCCTGCTCACCGGCAGTGCGCAAGGCATGGCGGTGGGGCCGGATCAGGGAACCACCGGAACCAGCAGCTTTCAGAACGGCCTGGCCGTCTACGTGGGGGGTGAGCAGGGCCTGATGGCCGGCGGCATGATCGGCATGGAGAACTTCAAGTATCGGGCCCTGGGAGCCGAATCCGCCGACGGTTCGTGAGGCGATTTCGCTGCAGCGAAGGTCATTTCGGGTAGTGTTCCCGGGTCCCGGTGCAGCCGGAACCTTGGAAGTCGGCCGGACCCCGCTGGGGTGGTGGCCGCACATGGTGTGCGAGGGCGGACGGCCTCTCTGATCGCATGCATGCCGGCTGGCGTCGTGAAACGATCGGAATCCCCTGGCAGGAACCAGCATGTCCTCACACTCGGGCGTTGCCCTGAACGCCGTGGCGCTTGATCCAGCGCTGCCCCACGTGACCGAATCCGCCGCGCACCGCCTGCCCGTGCCGGACACCGTGATGCGCGGCACCGTGGTCTGGTCCTACGCCATCACCATCGCCCTCATGCACGTGCTGGCGCTGGCGGCGTTCGTGCCGTGGCTGTTCTCCTGGACGGGCCTGATCGCGGCGGTGGTGGGGGTGCACGTGTTCGGGCAGGGGATCAACCTCTGCTATCACCGGCTGCTCACGCATCGCAGTGCGCGCGTGCCCAAGTGGCTTGAGCATGCCATGGTGGTGGTGGCGCTCTGCTGCCTGCAGGATGCCCCGGGCAAGTGGGTGGCCACGCACCGGTTTCACCACAACCATTCCGACGAGGAGCAGGACCCGCATTCGCCGCTGGTGCGGTTTCTCTGGGCGCATGTGGGTTGGCTGCTCGTGCGCAACAGCGCCACCAGCAGCATCGACATGTACCGGCGCTACGCCCGCGACGTGCTCGAGGATCCGTTCTACATGGCCCTGGAGAAGCGGCCCATCTGGATCTGGATCTGGCTGGCCCATGCGGCCCTGTTCTTCGGCGTGGGGCTGGCCATCGGCTGGGCCGAGTCGGGCCTGATGGCGGGCGTGCAGTTCGGGTTGAGCCTGCTGGTGTGGGGGGTGTTCGTGCGCACGGTGCTGGTGTGGCACATCACCTGGAGCGTGAACTCGCTCACCCACCTGTTCGGCTACAGCAACTACCGCACCAACGATCACAGCCGCAACAACTGGCTGGTGGCCATCCTGACGGTGGGCGAGGGCTGGCACAACAACCATCACCATGACCCTGCCAGTGCCAGCAACCATCACCGCTGGTGGGAGTTCGACGTGACCTACATGCAGATCCGGCTGCTGGAGATGGTGGGCCTGGCCACGCACGTGGTGCGGCCGCGGCATGTGCGGCATGCGGGAAGGGTGGCGGCGCTCGCTCCGATCAGCGGCATCGCGGCCGATAAGGAACGCCCGACACAAAGTCGCGGATGACTTCTGGACTTCACCTGCGACGCGGATAGGTTGGGCCGGAAGCCTGTGTGGGCCTTTCCCCAGGAGTTCATGTCATGCGACAGTTTGATCTCGGTGGATGCGCGGCGCTTGCCGCGCTTGGCTGTTTCGTTGGTGCGGCATGGTCGCAGAACGTGATCCAGGATCCCGAGTTCGTCGCGGCGGGCGGCCGAATCGACAACTGGAAGCGGGCCGCTCTCCAGCATCCCGTCGAAGGCATCGATCCGCACCTCGAGGCGATCGCGTACGAGCGTGCCGCCCACGTGGCGCACGTGGACAACCGAGCCGTGCTGCGGCTGATCCCGACCTATTTCATGAATCGGCTGTTCTGTGACGGGAGGACAGAGTGGGCCGTGGGCGACGTGAACGTGCGGGAAGTCCTTGATGACCTGGAGCGATTGACCGTCTCCGCGAACTACTGCGACGTGACCACGTGTGACGGGCAGACGCAGTTCCAGCACACGGCCGACATTCGGCCCGTGTATGCCAACGTGCAGCAGGGCGCTCTGAAGCTCGGATCTGGACCCTGGATGCAGCTTCGTCTCGAGGCACGCGCCATTGCCGAGCGGTCCGTCGCGTGCTTGGCGGGTTACGAGGAACGCAGAGCGCTTGGCATCGCGGATCACTGGATGCACTCGGATCTGCCTGTGCTGGAGGTTCGCATCAAGGAATGGAACCGGGCCCCGAACGCGTCCGAGTCGGATGCATGGACGAATCCGGGCTCCACGTACCAGTGTGGCGAGGGGGACAACCTGCATCGTCGCGAGGCCATCTACCTGATCCGGGCCGATGCCCTGATCGACACGGTCTCCGACGCTCCGAGCGGGAACTCGACGTGGCGAACCCTGGCACTCAACTACAAGCGGCTCCAGAATGGGGATCTCGCGAAGGGTTCTCCCTGGAGCGCGCCGCTGGCGGATCGTCGATACCAGGTGGAGTTGCACCTTCCCGTTCCCGCCCCGTTCACGGCGGACGCTCTGACGGCCGCGTTGACGGGTCCGGTTCAGGTGGCCGATGTCTCGAGGGAACTGGCTGCCACGGTCAAGCAAGAAGCAGCCAAGTCTCTCGATGGCCCCGGTAGTGGCGGTGGTCAGACGGGCGGAGGGCTGGGGTTCAATTCACTTCCATTCCAGGCCGAGATCCAGGTGGATTCGGTGTTCCTGACGGAACACGCGATGGAGCCGACCTTCTCGGATGTCGGCGTGGCCGGAGACCACGGAGTGATGGCTCGACCGGACCTCTCCGAGGATCCGATTCGTTGCCCTTCGGATGAGTTGCACTACTGTCCCAGTCAGTTCGGTTGCTATCCGCAGGTCAGCGGCGAAGGGAGTTGCTTTCTCGAATGGCCCGATCATCTTGATCGGATCCTGATGGGCACCTGGGACCATGAAACCTCCTCGGCGGGCCTCCATTGCCCCTACGTGCTGTGCCCGGCTGACCTGAATGGCGACCAGGTCGTGAATGGCGCCGACCTGGGTGTCCTGCTCGGCAGTTGGGGCGTGACGAACCCCGGAGGCCGCGGTGACTTGAATGGTGATGGCACGGTGAATGGAGCCGATCTCGGCATTTTGCTCGGCTCCTGGGGCGGATGCACGTAATTCACCGGTTGGAGAGACCTGAAAGGGGAGCAGCCGCCCGCGGTTCACGCCGCGGGCGGTGTTTTTCGATCTCCTTCACGCTGGGCGACCGTCAAGCCAGCAGGAGCCCCGCATGCACGACCCCGCACTCACGCGCGAAGCCCTGGCCGAACTTCCCGCCGACATCGCCACCAGTCCGCTGTTCAACGGGGACCTGGCGCCGGTGCCCGCGCGACGCCGTACCTGGACCACGTGGAACTTCGCGGCGCTGTGGATCAGCATGGCGCACTGCCTGCCCACCTACATGCTGGCCGGCGGACTGATCGCGCTGGGCATGAACTGGTGGCAGGCGCTGCTCACCATCGCGCTGGGCAACGTGATCGTGCTTGTTCCCATCCTGCTGAACGCGCACCCGGGAACCAGGTACGGCATCCCGTTCCCCGTGCTGGCACGCAGCAGCTTCGGCACCGTGGGCGCGAACGTGCCCGCCATCCTGCGGGCCGTGGTGGCGTGCGGGTGGTTCGGCATCCAGACCTACATCGGTGGCGAGGCGGTGCGCACGTTCCTGGCCGCGGCATGGCCCGCATTCAACGAGATCGGCGCCGGTGCCACGGTCATGGGGCTTGGCCTGCCGACCACCATGTTCGGATTCAGCGCCATGGCCGTGGTCATCACCAGCGCGGCCGAGGGCCTGCTGAAGGGCACCGATCCGAAGACGCTGTGGGATCCGGTGGTGGTGCTTGGGCACATCACCAGCAGCGTGCCGCCCGCGGGGTTCGAGGCGCCGCTGCTGGCTGACGCCGGCACACGCTGGGCCGTGGCGCTGCTGGCGCTCCTTGGCGTGGCCGTGGCCACCATCGCCACCAACATCGCCGCCAACGTGGTGAGCCCCGCGAACGACTTCGCCAACTGCGCTCCGCGCCTGATCAGCTTCAGGACCGGCGGCGTGATCACCGGCGTGGTCGGCATTCTGATCATGCCGTGGAGGCTGCTGGCCAACCCCGAGGCCTACATCTTCAACTGGCTCGTGGGGTATGGCGCGCTGCTGGGGCCGATCGCCGGCATCATGGTGGTCGACTACTGGCTGGTGCGCCGCACGCAGCTGGACGTGCCCGACCTGTATCGGCCGAAGGGTCGCTACGCGGGCACCAACCCCGTGGCCCTGGTGGCGCTCGTGGCCGGCGTGGCCCCCAACATCATCGGCTTCCTGCGCAGCGTGAAGTTGATGCAGGGCGGGCCCGACCTGTGGGACGCCCTCTATCCCTACTCGTGGTTCATCGGCTTCGCGATCGCTGCCGTGGTGTACCGGCAAGGCATGCGCCGAAGCCGGTTTGGTGCAGCCGCTGCCTGATCGGCCGGCTCAGGCCTTGCGACTGACCCAGCAGAATTCGTCGCCGCGCGACAGCAGCTCGCCGGCACGCCTGGTGAAGAAGCGATCGACGGCGCGCACCACGCCGGGCCAGGCGCTGGAATAGTCGTGACCGCAGAACCAGCCGCCGCGCTTCACCTTGGGGTACCAGGCCTCCAGATTGGCGGCCACGGCGGCGAACTCGTGCGCCGCATCGATGAACAGCGCATCGAGCGATCCATCCGCGAAGGTGGCGGCCGCCTCCAGCGAGGGCAGCCGCAGGGCACTGAACCGGTCCGCCACCGGCGCCAGGTTGGCGGTGAACTCGTCGAAGAGCGTGCCCTGGCGAATGCTGTCCACGGCTGCGTGTTCGCTGCTGCCCTGCCAGGTGTCCACGGCCACGATCCGGAAATCACGGCGCTGCCGGATCGCTTCCACCGCCAGGAACGCCAGGCTCTGGCCCTTCCATGATCCGACCTCCACGAAGGTGCCGCCGGCCGGCATGTGCTGCACCAGCATGGCGTAGAGCCTGGGGAAGGTGAACCACCCCTCGATGCTCTCGAAGAAGTGCTCCATGTCGGCAGCCTAGCGGCGCCTGGATCCTGCGGGCGGCTTGCGGGGTGGACGCGTCCACGTGCCTGGGGTGTCCGGATCGGGCTGAAGTCCCAGCGTGCCCATGACCGGCGCATCGACTGGTCCCACCGGCACGACCGTGGCGTTCGGATGCCGTGCCAGCATGGCGCGAAGGTGTTCCTGACCCGCATCGGAGGCCTGGAAAAGGATCACGTCCGCCTTCACGGGATCGGCGGGATCCATGACCGGAGCGCGCGACTCGAGTCCGGCTTGCTGCAGCATGTCCGTGGCGCGGCGCGCACCGCCTTGCGACGCTTGGGTGCTGCCATGGCTGCGGCGGCGCGCTTGCGCACGTCCTTGGGCGCCACCTTCAGCTCGAACATCAGGCCGAGGGCGCGCACAAGCTTGACGATGGTCTCGAACCGCGGGTGTGCCTTGGGTGACAGCGCCTTGTACAGACTTTCACGGCCCAGACCGGCCGCGTGCGCCACCTTGCCGATGCCGCGCGCACGGCACGCGGTGAAGAGGCTGTCCAGAATGCCGGGCACCGTGTCGTCCATCAGCGCCTCGGACAGGTACACCGCGATGTCGCTCTCCGTCTCCAGAAAGTCAGCCGGATCGAAGTAGACATTGCCTGAGCCGTCTGGCACGGGTCGGAACTTGATGGTCCGCCTTGATCGACGCGAAGCGCTCATGCCGCACCCCTGTCCCGCAACTGGCGCGCCACCGCGATGTCGCGGAATTGCGACCACTTGTCCCCGCCCGTCAACAGCAGCACGTGCACGGGTCCGCGCTTGCAGAAGTACACCCGCCAGCCGGGGCCGTGGTGCAGACGAAGTTCAAACAGGTTGTGGTCGATCATCTTGCAGTCTCCTCGGTTGCCTTGTGCCAGACGCCTGAGTCGTTGCATGATGCGGTGCTGGGCCGTGCGGTCGCGCAGCCCCATGAACCACCGCGAGAACTCGGGTGTGGCCTGAAGGCCTTCCGGCAGAATGTATTCGATTGGATACATGGGTCAAGGCGCGACCGCGCGGATTTCCCTCCATCGCCCGGTGGGCGTGGGTTCCGGGGTTGTGCTTGCACCCTATCGAAGACGGCCGTGGGTTCCCCTACTTGATGCCCTTTTTCGTGCAGACCAGGTCGCTCCGGCGGCG
>JBJOGW010000050.1:0-17374 GCA_046048055.1 Planctomycetota bacterium | reverse complement strand
CCGGCGGCGCACTACTTCGTGGGCGGCGTGCGCACCGATCTGGACGGTCGCACCGACCTGCTGGGGCTCTACGCCTGCGGCGAGGCCGCGGCCAGCGGCGTGCACGGCGCGAACCGTCTGGCCAGCAACAGCCTGCTCGAGGGGCTGGTCTTCGGCGCCCGTGCCGCCATGGCGATCGTCCAGGAGGACGCGCCGCAGGCGGGCCCGTTCCCGATCGTGCACGAGATCGACCGGCCCGATCGTGGCGAGCTGGATCTGGCCGACATCCGCAGCAGCCTGCGCAGCGCCATGTGGCGCAACGTGGGCGTGGAGCGGCAGGGCTCTCGCCTTCAGGACGTGCTGGGCATGTTCGACTTCTGGAACCGCTACGCCCTGGAACAGGTGTTCGACGCGCCCGAGGGCTGGGAGGTGCAGAACATGCTCACCGTGGGCCGGCTGGTCACGCAGTCGGCGTTGGCACGCGCCGAAAGCCGGGGCACCCATGCCCGCATCGACTGTCCGGACACCCGTCCCGATCTGGCGGGCCATTTCCTCTGGAGGATCGGCGAGCGAGATCCCGCGTGGCGCCAGGTCGGAAGCCCGGTGACGGCTTCGCAGCCATGAGAACATCGCTTGGCGTGCTGGTCGTGCTGGTGCTGGCCGCGTGCCTGGAGCGCACCGAGTACCGCTACCGACCCGAATACGTCGCCATCAACCAGGGGCGGCCACTGGAGGAGGTCTTCCACAAGCCCGATGGCACCAGGGTGGTGATCACCTCGCGCATGCCGGGCACCGTGGACGCGCCCCAGGCACCCACGCTGGAGGCCCCTGCGGCGCCGCTGGCCCCCGGCACGCCGCCGCCGCCACTGCAGGTGCACACGCCGGACATGGTGCTCGAGGCCTTCATGGCGGGCCTGCGGAGCGAGACCTACGATGACCTCTGGATGCGGCTGGTCTCTCCACAGCAGAAGACGCGCATGGGCGAGGAACGCGGGCAGGAGACCTTCACGGCGTTCTGCCGCGACAATCGCCGCGAGCTCATGGCCAGCTGCCTCAAGCTCTGCTCGTCGGTGCGCACCGGCCAGGCGGTGGTCTCGCAGGTCGGTGGGGACATGACGCGGTATCAACTCCCCGCATCCGATCGCGAGGCGTTTGGCTTCACGATCGTCGAGGTGGAGCGCACGCCCGAGGGCCTGCGCCTGGCCGGCATCCGCTGAAGAAAAGCCGCCCGTCGCGGCACGCGACGGGCGGAGGTGTCCTGCGGGCTTCGGGCCGCGGTCAGGCCTTGGCGGGCTCGGCCGGCGGCGTGGTGGAAGGCTTCACCGCCGTGAAGGACAGGTGGTCCTTGTCCTCGTGGCGCGTCACATGGACGGCGTCACCGGCACCGAACTCGCCGGTGAGCAGGTTCTCCGCCAGCGGATCCTCGACGTACTGGCTCAGGGCTCGGCGAAGCGGCCGGGCGCCGAAGTCGGGATTGTAGCCCTTGTCGATCAGGAAGTCCTTGGCCTTCTGGTCGATCTCCAGGCTCATGCCCTTCTCCAGCAGTCGCTTGCGCACCTTGGCCAGCTCGAACTCGATGATCTGGTTCAGGTCGTCCTTGATGAGCGGACGGAACACGATCAGGTCGTCGAGGCGATTGATGAACTCGGGGCGGAAGAACTTCTCCACCTCGGCGGTCAGGGCCTTCTTCATCTTCTCGTAGTCCTGCACCTCGGCCCGCTTGGTGAAGCCGAAGCTGCTGCCGCCCTTGATCACGTCGGCGCCCAGGTTGCTGGTCATGATCAGGATGCAGTTGCGGAAGTCGATGTGCCGTCCGAACGAGTCGGTCAGGCGACCCTCCTCCATGATCTGCAGGAGCATGTTGAAGATGTCGGGGTGGCCCTTCTCCACCTCGTCGAGCAGCACCACCGCGTAGGGGCGGCGACGGATGCGCTCGGTGAGCTGGCCGCCCTCCTCGTAGCCCACGTAGCCCGGCGGGGCGCCGATGAGCCGGCTGACGTTGTGCTTCTCCATGTACTCGCTCATGTCCAGGGTGACCAGGGCCTCCTGGTCGCCGAACATGAACTCCGCGATGGCCTTGGCCAGCAGCGTCTTGCCCACGCCCGTGGGGCCCAGGAAGATGAAGCAGCCCATGGGGCGCTTCGGGTCCTTGAGCCCGCTGCGGGCCTTGCGGATGGCGCGGCTGACGGCCTTGACGGCCTCGTCCTGTCCCACCACCGTCTTGTGCAGCTCGGCCTCGAGCTGGAGCAGGCGGGCGCTCTCCTCCTTCTCCAGGCGGGTGAGCGGCACGCCGGTCATCTTGCTGACCACCTCGGCGATCACTTCCTCGTCGACCGTGCCGGTGGTCTCGTTCATGCGATCGCGCCACTGCTGCTGGAGCTTCTCCTTCTCCTTGCGCAGCTTCTCGGCCTGGTCGCGCAGTTCCGCGGCCTTCTCGTAGTCGGCGCCCTTGACCGCCTCGTCCTTCTCGACCGAGAGCCGCTCGATGCGGGACTCCAGGTCGGTCAGATCGGGTGGCTTGGCCATGGTCTTGAGTCGCAGGCGGGCGCCAGCCTCGTCGATCACGTCGATGCTCTTGTCCGGCTGCACGCGTCCCGGGATGTAGCGGCCCGAGAGCTCCACGGCGGCCTTCAGGGCCTCGTCGGTGTACTGCACGCGGTGATGGGCCGCATACTTGTCGCGCAGGCCCTTCAGGATCTCGACGGTCTGCTCGGCGTTGGGCGGATCCACCGGGATGGACTGGAAGCGCCGCTCCAGGGCCGCGTCCTTCTCGATGTACTTGCGGTACTCGTCGAAGGTGGTGGCGCCCACGCACTGGATCTCGCCGCGGGCCATGGCGGGCTTGAGCACGTTGCTGGCGTCGATGGCGCCCTCGGCGCCGCCGGCACCGACCAGGGTGTGCAGCTCGTCGATGAACAGGATGATGTTCTTGGCGCGCCGCACCTCGTTCATCACGGCCTTGATGCGCTCCTCGAACTGGCCGCGGTACTTGGTGCCGGCCACCATCATGGCCAGGTCCAGCACCACCAGTCGCTTGTCATGCAGCAGGTCGGGCACGCTCTGCGAGACGATCTGCTGGGCCAGGCCCTCCACGATGGCGGTCTTGCCCACGCCGGCCTCGCCCAGCAGCACCGGGTTGTTCTTGGTGCGGCGGCAGAGCACCTGGACCAGGCGCTCGATCTCCTGTGCGCGGCCGATGACCGGGTCCAATTCGCCGTTGCGGGCCAGTTCGGTCAGGTCCCGGCCGAAGCTGTCCAGGGCCGGTGTCTTGCTCTTGCCGCGCCGCGGGGTGCCCGGCGAGGCCTCGGCGGTCTCGGGGCCGGGAGCCTCGGCGGCCTGAGGGGCGTTCTCCTGCTCGCTGTCGCCGCCGGCGCCGAGCAGGTTCAGGACCTCCTCCCGGACCTCCTCGAGCTTCAGGCCCAGGTTCAGCAGCACCTGAGCGGCCACACCGTCCTGCTCGCGGAGCAGCCCCAGCAGCAGGTGTTCGGTGCCGACGTAGTTGTGGTTGAGGTTGCGGGCCTCCTCGATGGCGTACTCGATGACCTTCTTGGCACGGGGGGTCTGGGGCAACTTGCCCATGGTCACCATCTCGGGGCCGCTCTTGACCAGCTTTTCCACCTCCAGCCGCACCTTGCGAAGGTCGATGCTGAGGTTCTTGAGCACGTTGGCGCCCACGCCGCTGCCTTCCTTGACCAGGCCCAGCAGGATGTGCTCCGTGCCGATGTACTCGTGATTGAAGCGCTGGGCCTCCTGGTTGGCCAGGGCCATGACCTTGCGGGCGCGATCGGTGAGACGTTCGAACATCGACTTGGACCTCCTGCGAAGGCGGGATCGACGGGATCCGGACCTTCCTTGAGGGATGGTAGCCGGATAGGCTGGATTCGTGAGGAACGTTGCCCACTTCGGGACCTGCGCCTGGCTCTGGATCGGCCTGCTGGCCACCGCCGCCGTGGCGCAAGGCACGCTGCCATCGTCGTTTTCCGCGCGGCTCAGGATGGCCGATGGACGGATGGTCTCGGCCCGCATCGAGCGATGGGATGGCGAGGGCTGCACGGGCGACCAGGGCCGCCTGCTCTGGGCGGACATGGCGGCGGCCGACGTGAACCGCACCCTTCGCCGGTGCATCAACGATCAGGATCCCCGCCAACTGCTGCTGCTGGGCCGGGCGCTGCTGAGCACCGAGGACGGCGAGACCATGGGCGACTCGACCCTTCGGCAGGCGGTCAAGCGGGACGGTTCGCTCCGCGATGCGGCCGACGTGGCCCGCGCCGAGGCCGCGGAACTTCGGCGCAAGGCCTCGGAGCGTCGCGTGCGCGCGGCGCTTCCCGGGCAGGGCCGGGATGGCGCCCTGCCGCCGTGGCCGATCGCCGACGAGGCGGAGCGCCAGCGCGATCTTGAGGAGATGAAGTCCTTCACCGAGGAGGCGCTGGCCAAGGTCCGCGGCCGCTGGATGCGGGCCGAGAGCGCGTACTGGGTGGTCTACGCCGACCTGCCCCAGAAGGAGACGAATGAACTGGCGGCACGCATGGACCGCATGTATCTGGCCGTGGCCGACATGTTCGCGCTGCCCCGGGGGCTGAACCTGTTCCACGGGAAGGGGGTGTGCGTGGTCTCCGCCAGCGAGGAGATGTTTCGCGCGGTGGAGATGGCGGCCTTTGGCCAGATGGCGGTGCCTGGCGTGATCGGCCTCTGCCACATGATCGGTCCCAAGGTGATCGTGAACGCCTGGCGAAGCGACGATGACGACGCCTTCATGGCCACGCTGGTGCACGAGGCCACGCACGGCGTGATGCATCGCTACGGCACCCCCGGACGCCTGCCGCTCTGGGCCGAGGAGGGCTACGCGGAGTTCGTGGCGGCGCGGTCCTTCGACAGCTCCAGGGTCGACGCCGCGCGGCGGCCGCAGGGCGTGCGGTTCATCCGCGACGGCGGGAGCACGCTGCCGTTCTTCCTGAGCGATGGCGGCGACGGCGCGTGGCCGGGCGATCAGGCCCAGGGCTACGCGATCGGCTACCTGACGGTGTGCATGATGATCGACCAGAAGGGTGCAGCCTTCGGTGAATGGGTGAAGGAAGTCAAGACCGGCGTGCCATGGCAGCAGGCCCTGCAGCGGCACTTTGGCGTGGATGCCGAGGGACTGTCCCGCGTGGTCGAGGACTGGTACCGCCGCAATCCCTGAGTGATGCCGCGGGATGCGGCCTTCTCAGCAAGCGGCCACGCGGCCATCCACCAGGTGCACCACGCGATCGGCGCGGGCGGCCACGGCCGGATCGTGCGTGACCATGGCGATGGAGAGGCCCTGGCGGTGCAGGCCCGCGATCATGTCCAGGATCTCGCCGCCGGTGCGGGCGTCGAGGTTGCCGGTGGGCTCGTCGGCCAGCAGGATCCCGGGACGGTTGGCCAGCGCGCGGGCGATCGCCACACGCTGGCGCTCGCCTCCACTGAGCTCTCGTGGGCGATGATGCAGCCGGTGATCCAGGCCGAAGGCGTGCAGCAGCCCGAGCACGTGCTCGCGGGCCGCATGACGCGCCGAGGTCCACCCCAGCAAGCCTGCACGCACCCGGCAGGGCAGCAGCGCGTTCTCCAGCACGTCCAACTCAGGCAGCAGGTGATAGAACTGGAACACGAATCCCACCGTGGCATTTCGGTAGGCGTTACGGCGGGCACCGCGGATGCCCCGCACCGATCGCCCCTCCAGCAGGATGTCACCGCTGCCCGCGTCGGGCTCGTCCAGAAGGCCGAGCAGGTGCATGAGCGTGCTCTTGCCGCTTCCGGAACTGCCCAGGATGGCCACCCACTCCCCGTGCCGCATGCTGAAGTCCGCGCCGCGCAGCACCGGCACGTCCACGCGGCCGAGCCGGTAGGTCTTGCGAAGGTCGTGGGCCTGCAGCAGGGGCGCGTCACTCATAGCGCAGGGCCCTCACCGGATCGATGTCCGCCGCCTTCGCCGCGGGCACGCTGGCGCCCAGCACGCTGAAGACCACGGCGCCCACCCAGGTGAGCGCCGCGGTGAACCAGTCCACCTGGTCGGGCACGCGGCTGAAGTAGTAGACCGCCGGATCCCAGATGAGCGTGCCCCGGTGCAGCATCAGGCCGGCGCCCGCCAGCCCCAGCGTGACCATGGCCACCAGCCAGAGCAGCACCGGCAGCAGCAGCCCGCGTCGTGCGCCGCGCAGCGACATGGCCAGGGCCGTGGCCGCCAGCGCGAACGCGGCGATCCAGGTCCAGCGCGGGGCGTCCTGGCCGATCGCCTCGTGGATGGCGTTGATGTTCCGGATGACCAGCCAGCCCAGGCCCACACCCACCACGCCGCCCACGGCGCCGATCACCAGGCCGTACTGAAGGAAGATCCAGAGCACGCCGGGCCGGCTGGCGCCGATCGACCGCAGGATGCCGATGTCGCGACTCTTCTCCTGCACGATGGCCCAGAAGATGCTCAGCACCAGGCCGGCGCAGACCAGGTACACGATGCTGAAGAGGATGCGCATCATCTCCCGTTCCTTCTCGACGGGTCCGATCAGGTCGCGAAGGTGCTGTTCCCACGTGAGGATCGAGACCATCTCCCGCGCGGGCGGGCGCACCACGCGCGAGGCATCGGCGGCGCAGCGCTGGGCGAACCGGTCATAGGCCGTGGCCACCGCCGCCTGCAGCCGAGCGGGATCCACGCCCGGCCGGGCGCGAACCAGCACCCGGTGCACGCGGGCCGGGCTCTCGCCCAGCACCGGCTGCGTGCCGTCGGCGTTGGGAGGCGCCTCCATGTCGAACAGCGTTCCCCGGTCCAGCCGCAGCATGCGCTGGGCCTCCTCGAGCGGGATGAGCACGCGATTCTTGTCGATCTGGTAGACGCCGCTGCGGAACTCGTTCACCACCTGGAACACGCGCTCGCGAGGCTCCGCCACCGTGCCCTTGCCGCTGATGGGAACCAGGGTGAGCGTGACCGCATGGTCGGGCATGAACCAGCCGTAGCGCGAGCGGTAGCTGCCGTCTCGCTGCCGGTCGTTCACGATGGAGACATGGATGCCCATGACCAGGCCCGGCTCGCCGGTGCCCGCATGTCTCAGGGCCCGGCCGTCGGCCTCGACCTGCGGCGAGAGCGTCAGACGGGGGTCGTCGGGCGCCAGCTCGTCGGCCTGGGCCGGGGTGGCCGGTGGCTTCCAGTGCAGCGTGCGCGAGAAATCGGTCACGCGCTCGAAACTTTCGGGGTCGACCCCCCAGACATTGGCCGTGACCACCTCCTTGTCGGCACCGGCCGGGTAGGGCATGCGAACCAGGCCGTAGGTGTCGATCAGCGGCGTGGCGGCCTCGGCCTCGGGCAGCGACTCGATCTCCCGGATCAGGTCCTGGTACCACGGAAGGCCACGGACCGGGTAGTTGATCACCACATCGCCCATGAGGGTGCGGCCGCTGGACTTGAGCATGTCCAGAAACCCGCTCATCACGCTGACCACGATCACCACCAGCGCCACGCACAGCGCCACGGCGGCCACGGCGATGAGCGGGATGATCCGGCTGGTGAGGTAGCGGTTGGCCAGCGTGAAGGCGTACACGAGGCCGCGATGCTATCGGTCGATTCAGGTTCGGCTACGCTGTCGGAATGGATCCGCGCCTGCTGGCCCTCTGGACGCTGGCCCTGTCCGCCGGCGCCTGCCTGGGCTGGTGGGCGCTGGTGCTGGTGCGCGTGCTGCGCGACAGGCCGCGCATTCCGCGCGCCCCGCAGGGCCTGGCGATGCCGCGGCCCGATCCGACCCCGCGCGTGAGCGTGGTGATTCCGGCCCACAACGAGCAGGCCCACGCTCCCAGGGCGGTGCGAAGCATCCTGGCGAGCGACTGGGCCGCGTTGGAGGTGATCGTGGTGCTCGATCGTTGCACCGACGGCACGCTGGCGGCACTGCAACCGATCGCCGCGGCGGATCCCCGGCTGCGGCTGGTGGAGAACCACGACTGTCCCGCGGACTGGGCCGGCAAGTGCAACGCGGCTCGCGTGGGGGCGGCAGGCGCCTCGGGCGAGCTGCTGCTGTTCACGGATGCCGACGTGGAGTTTCACCCGGACCTGCTGCGGGCCTCGGTGGCCATCCTGCGGGGCACGGGCCTGAGCCTGCTGTCGCTGCTGGCCTCGCCGCGCGTGCGGCACTGGTTCGAGGCGGTGGTGCAGCCGGTGGCGGCCATGATGCTCATGCGCATGTACCCCATCCCCCGCGTGAACCATCCCACCAATCCGCGCGCCTTCGCCAACGGCCAGTTCCTGCTCTTCGAGCGGTCCCTGTACGAGCGACTCGGCGGCCATGCCGCCGTGAAGGACGACCTGCTCGAGGACATCGCCTTCGCCCACAAGGTTCGCGCAGCGGGCGGCCGCGGCGGCCTGTACACCGCCGAGCACCTGCTCACCGTCGAGATGTACGAGCGCATGCGCGAGTTCCATGAGGGCTGGAAGCGCATCTACATCGAGGCCGCCGAACGCGTGGTGGGTCGCATGCAGGCCCTCGGTCTGGAGTGTCTGGGCGTGGGGGCACTGCTGCCGCTGGCCTCGGTGCTGGCCCTGATGGCCGGCGCGGCGTGGCGCGGCGGCTCGCTGGATCCGCTGGCGTGGGTCACCATGTGGCTGGGCGCCGCAGCCCTCGGCGTGTTCGTCGGCGTGACCATGCTGCTGCACCGGATGTGCCGGGCTCCGGCCCTGGGCGCGCTCTTTCATCCGCTGGGCGCCTGGCTGGTGGCGCACATCTTCCTGGAGGGCGCCCGCGATCTGGCTCTTCGCCGGCCCGTCCGCTGGGGTGGCCGCGACTACGTCCTGGAGCCGTGGCCGGAGGGGCGTTATCCCGCGCCCTCGGCAGCGCCCCGCTGAACCATGCGAATCCTCCACACCAATGACGACGGCATCGGTGCCACCGGCATCGCGGCCCTGCACCACGCCACCGAGGGAATGGGTGAGCGGCTGGTGGTGGCTCCCGCGAGCGGCCAGAGCGCCGAGAGCCACGGCATCACCTTTCATCGGCCGCTCATGACGCGCACCGCGCGGCTGGAGCACGGCGGCGAGGGGGTGGCGGTCGATGGCACGCCCGCCGACTGCGTCAAGCTGGCCTTGCGAGCGATCTGGCCCGAGCGGCACGGGCCGGACACGCGTCCGGACCTGGTGATCAGCGGGATGAACCACGGCGCCAACGTGGGCATCAACGTGATCTACTCGGGCACCGTGGCGGCGGCGGTGGAGGCGGCCTTTCTGGGGGTGCCGGCGATCGCGGTGAGCCTGCTGCTGGGGGATCGCTCGCGGATCCACTGGGCGCGTGCCGCGGCGATCGCGCGTCATGCCATCGACCGCGTGGTCGCCGCCGGGCTGCTCGACGCCCACCGCGTGATCAACATCAACGTGCCGCGCACGGAGAGCCCCGACGCGCCCATGCCGCCGATGGCCGTGGTGCCGATGAACACCGCCGCGGGCATCGACGGCTACGAGCGCCGCACCGCCCCGGATGGCCGAACCTACTACTGGCCGGCCGGCAACGGGATGGAGTTCGTGCACACCGCCGAGGGCAGCGACGTGGAGCGTCTCTACGGTGGTGCGGTGACCGTGACGCCGCTGTTCTACGACCTGAGCGACCGCACGCTGCTGGAGCGCATGCGACGCGCCCTGGGCTGAGACAACGGATCACCGCAGCAGCAGCCGGATCCGGAACTTGGCGGTCTCGCCGGGCTTGAGCCTCTGAAGTTCCCGGCCCTGGGCCCGCCACCCGTAGAGCGAGTCCAGGATCGGCTGGTCCACGCTGGGAAAGCCCGAGCTCTCGAGCAGCGTGCAGTTCACCGCCTTGCCGGTCCGATCGAACTCGATCTCGGCCAGCGGCGCGCGGGGGGCCGTGGTCACCGACGTCAGCTCATCGAAGTAGGGGCGCTTGGTCAGCACGCGCAGGCCCTTCGCGGCAAGCGGCCGGCCCATCTTCCACTGGTCTGGTCGCGCGGTGATGGTGCTGGTGGCGTCGCTCTCGCGGTCGCTCAACTCGCCCTGCGTCCTGGGGCCCGGCTTGGCGCCCGGGGGCTGAGGCGAGGGCGGAACCTGCTCGGCGGGCGAGGCCGCGGGCTGCGGCGGTCCGGGGTTGGCCTGCGCGGGAGGCGAGGGCTGCGCCGAGGCCGGTTGCCGCGGCTGGGGTGGTTGCGATGTGGGCTGTGCGGGCGGCTGGTCGGCGGGTGGCGCCGGTCGCTGCGGTGCCGTCTCCCGTGCGGGCGGCGCCGTGGCACCGGGATCCTCGGGCTTGGGGGCCTCGGCTTCAGGCTGATCCGGTGCGCGGTCCACCGGCTGGAGCATCGGCTCGATCTGGGTCTCCTTGGCGGCCGGAATCGGGATGGCGCTGGGCGCGGCGGGCGTCTCGAGCGTGGCCGCGGTGCGCGGCGGTGGTGCCGCGGGCGGCGCCTGCGGTTGCGGGGGCTCCTGCGACTCGCTGGGTTGCTCCTGTGGTGGGGCGGGTTGTCGCTGCGGCGGCTGCGCTGAGGGAGGTGGCGTCTCCGGTGGCTGCGGAGGCCGGGGTTCCATCTGCGGCGGTGCCTCGGGCGAGGGCTGCGCCACCTGCTGCGGCACGGGCGGCGCGGTCACGCTCGCCGGCGCCGGGGCACCGCCCTGGTCCGTGTCGCGGAAGGCGGCCTGGTCCACCTTGCTCAGTTGCGCGATGTGCTCCTGATACTCGTTGTAGCCGATCCAGGTCATGGTGGAGTCGGTGGTGCCGTCCTCGATGCCCAGCGTGAGATGGTCCTCGGGGTTGTCCGCGGGAGCCGGGTGCTTCTCCATCTCCTTTTCCACGCTGAACGCCGCCTGGCGCGTGCGATCCACCCCGTCATGGCTTTCGGACAGGATTCCCGCGATGCGAGGCACCAGCAGGGCGGCATGCAGTCCCACGCTGGCCACCACGCCCAGCAGCAGCGGAAGATTGGCGATGCGATCGGTCTCGAGCGCGCGCAGCGAGCGTTCCAGCCGCTCGCGGGTCGCCGGATCCAGCATGGCCGCTCCGGGAGTCATGGCGCAGCAGGCTGGCTGGCGCTGCCGGGCTTGCCCACCAGGTTCACCGCCACGCCAAGGTCCTTGAGTCGGTCCCACACGTCCTGCAGCAGCGGCGCGCGGTCCACGCGTCCCTGACCGTAGCTCACCGCCAGGTACACCACGGTCTCGGGATCGGCGTCGCGGGCGGCCTTCACCTTGCCGGCCACCTCATCCAGCGCCACCTTGTCGCGGTTGAAGTACAGCGTGCCGTCGGTGTCCAGGCTGATGGTGGCCGCGGGGGCCGGCTTGGCGGGCTTGCCGGTGGCGAACTGCTTCAGTTCCATCGGCACCATGTCCACGCGCACCATCATCACCACCGCGTAGATGAAGAAGGTGAGCAGGAAGGTCATCAGGTCGATGAGCGGGTTCAGCTCGATCCGCGCTTCCGGCGGCTGGCGGCGCATCCGCTTCATGGCTCAGCGGATCCCCAGTTGCACCGAGGCCAGCGCCGTGCCCACGTCGGCAGCCACCTCGAACAGGTCGTCCAGGCCGGCCGTCAGGAAGACCGCCCAGATGCGGTCGGGAATGCGGCAGACCACCAGCCGCTTGTGGGAGAGCTGCTGGAGCTTGCGGAGCCGCATGAAGGCGGCGATGTTGCTGGAGGTGAGCATGCGCACGCCGTGCATGTCCAGCACCACGTGGCGTGGTGCGGCACCCGGGCCGTCGAGCATGGCGAGCAGGCCGGCAAGGTCCTCCGAGAGCTGCGGTTCGGAGCCCAGGTCGACCAGCAGGATGTCCTCGGACCACTCGGTGATTGCCATCACGGCATGGTAGCCGTGCCGGTCCCCGGTCCCCGGGCACGCGGCGAGCCCGCTGTCGGCGTGCGACACCGGATCGGCCGACTCAGCCCTGCGGCGGGGGCGCCGCGGACTCGTCGCCCTCGGCCACCATGGCCACGGCCATCACCGCGTCACCTTCGCGCAACTGCATCACGCGCACGCCCATGGTGTTGCGGCCGATTCGGCTCACGTCGGTCACCTTGCTGCGGACGATCATGCCGTCGCGGCTCATCAGCATCATCTCCTCGCCCTCGCGCACGCTCCGCACCGCCACCACGGGACCGTTGCGGCCCTCGGTCTTGATGTCGATGCGGCCCTTGCCACCGCGGCTCTGACAGCGGGTGCTGCCGTCCTCCTGACGGACCAGGTACTCGGCCTGGCTGGTGCGCTTGCCGTAGCCGTTCTGCGTGACCGTGAGCAGGTCGGCCGTGTCGTCGCAGCGGACCGCGCCCACCACCGTGTCGCCCTGGGCCAGGTCGATGCCCATCACGCCGGCTGCGGCGCGGCCCATCACGCGCGCGTCGTTCTCGTCGAAGCGGATGGCCATGCCGGTGGCGGTGGCCAGCATGACCTGGTCCTTGCCGCTGGTCAGCAGCACGTTCACCAGGTCATCACCATCGTTCAGGTTGAGCGCGATGATGCCGCCCTTGTTCACGTTGCGGTAGTCCTGCAGCGCGGTGCGCTTGACGCGACCGTGCCGGGTGGCGAAGAACAGGAAATCCTCGCGCGTCTCGAAACCGGCCACGGGCAGGAACGCCCGCACCGTCTCGCCCTCGCGCAGCTCCACGATGTTCTGGATGGCCCGGCCCTTGGCGGTGCGCGCCATCTCGGGGATCTGCCAGGTCTTGATGCGGAACACGCGGCCCGTGTTGGTGAAGCACAGCAAGTCGTCGTGGCTGCTGCCCGTGAAGAGCTGCTCGATGAAGTCGCCGTCCTTGGCATCGCTGCCCTTGATGCCCACGCCGCCGCGGCCCTGGGTGCGGTAGGTGTCGCTGGGCAGGCGCTTGACCCAGCCCGCGTGCGAGATGGTGACCACCACCTCGTGCTCGGGGATCAGGTCGGCCATCTCGAAGGCCTCGGCCTCGCCGGCCTCGATGCTGGTTCGGCGGGTGTCCGCGAAACGCTCCTTCAACTCCACCGTGTCCTCGCGCACGATGTCCAGCACCAGCTTCTCGTCGGCCAGGATGGCCTCGAACCCCTCGATGTCCTCGAGCAGCTTGGTGAACTCGGATGCCAGCTTCTCCACCTCCAGGCCCACCAGCTGGATCAGCCGCATGGCGCCGATCGCCTCGGCCTGCACGCGGGTCAGGCGGGCGCCGTCCCCTTGGCGGGTGGCCGCCACGATGCGCTCGGGGATCATGCGCTCGTAGCGGTGACCCGCGGCGATCCGGAAGCCGCGGTCCATGAGCTTCTGGATCGCCTCCTCGCGCTCGCGGCTCTCGCGGATGATCCGGATCACCTCGTCGATGTCGCAGACGGCGTAGATCAGGCCCTCGAGCCGGTGGGCCTGCTGCTTGGCCTGCCGCAGCAGGAAGGCGGTGCGGCGGCGGACCACGTCCTTGCGGTGGTCCACGTAGCACTGGATGAGCTGCTTCAGGCCCAGCGTGCGCGGCTGGTGGTTGACCAGCGCGATGTTGATGATGCTGAAGGTGCTCTGCAGCGGCGTGAACTCGTAGAGCTGCTTCTCGACCACCTCGGGGTCGGCGCCCTTCTTGAGCACCACCAGGATGCGGGTCTGCGCGTCGCGGCCGCTGTGGTTGCGCACGTCCGCCACGTCGGGGATGCGTCCCTCGCGGCTGGCGTCGACGATCTTCTCGATCAGGTTGCTCTGCACCACCTGATAGGGGATCTCGAAGATCTCCAGCGCGTCGCGGCCGCCCTCCTTGACCTGCCTCACGCGGCCGCGCAGGGTGATGCGGCCGCGGCCGCCGGCGTAGGCCTCGGCGATGCCGCGACGGCCCATCACCACGCCGCCGGTCGGGAAGTCCGGTCCTGGCAGGACACGCATGAGGTCCTCCAGGCCCACCTCGGGGGCGTCAATGACCTTCACGATGGCGTCGCAGACCTCGCCCAGGTTGTGTGGCGGCATGCTGCTGGCCATGCCCACCGCGATGCCCGAGCTGCCATTGACCAGCAGGTTGGGAAAGCGTGCCGGGAGCACCGTGGGCTCCTGCAGACGCTCGTCGTAGTTGGGCTTGAAGTCGACGGTGTCCTTGTCGAGATCCTCGAGCAGGGCCGTGGCCTCCGCGGTCATGCGGGCTTCGGTGTAGCGCATGGCCGCCGGTGGGTCACCCTCGATGGAGCCGAAGTTGCCCTGCTTGTCGACCAGCATGTGCCGCGTCTTCCACACCTGGCCCAGGTTGACCAGGGTGGGGTAGATCACGCTCTCGCCGTGCGGGTGGTAGTTGCCGCTGGTGTCGCCGCAGATCTTGGCGCACTTGATGTGCTTGCGCCCCGGCGACAGGTTCAGGTCGTGCATGGCCACCAGGATGCGCCGCTGGCTGGGCTTGAGGCCGTCGCGCACGTCGGGCAGCGCGCGGTCCATGATGGTGCTCATGGCGTACGTCAGGTAGCTGTCATGAAGCTCCTGATCGATGGGCGTTTCGACCACGCGGTCCACGGGCGCCGGCGAGTTGCTGGTGGCTTCGTTCATGGGGATCTCGGGAGAAACGAAATTCTATCCGACACGCGGCGTTTCCAAGCGTTCCGTGGCCATTCCTCCTGCTAGATTTTCGCCATGCACACCATCCTCCGAAACACGGGTGCGGGCATGATCGCGGCGGCGTTCCTGTTCGCCGGATGCAACGCCATGCAGGGTCGCAACGACGGCACCGGCGCCATCGCCGGAGCGGCGGTGGGCGGGCTGGGCGCCGGACTGGGCGCGGGGCTGGCCACGGGAAATCCCGCCATCGGCCTGGCGGCGGGCATCGGCGGCGCGGCGCTGGGCGCGTGGGCCGGCGACCAGATCCAGGGCCGGACCAGGCAGCCTGCGCCCGTGTCCACCACCACGCGCGAGACCCGCACCGTGAACGCCGACGGCAGCGTGACCACCACGACCACCACCAGCACGGAGGCTGCGCGATGACCGCTTCCGATCCGGCGCGGCCGCGTCCCAGCCTGATCGCGGTGGTGGCGGGCGTGGTGCTGGGCTTCGTGATCGGGAGCATGTTCGTGAACCGCGGTGACGTCCGCGCCGCCGAGCAGGTCCTGCGTGACAACATCAAGGCCGTGGACCTGGAGGATCGGCAGGCCATGATCGCCTCGTTCCACCGGGATTCACCGTTCGCCGAGCAGGCGGGCGAGATCTTCGACCGCATCACCCCGCGCGTGGACGTGAAGGCGGAGCTGGTCTCCTTCGAGCCCATCGCGGCCGACGGCGACCTGATGGTGGCCCGCTACGTGCAGCGGACCATCGCCGAGGCCTCGGGATCGGACGAGCAGGCCTTCGTGGACAACCGCATCTCGGGGCTGGCCGTGTTCCGGATGCAGGATGGCATGCCGCGGATCTGGGTCACGGTTCCGATCGAGGCCAGCGAGATCCAGGCCGAGGCGCCTCGCTGAACGCCGTTCAGCCGGAGGCCTCCAGCAGCATCAGCCACTCCAGGTTGCCCGGGCTGCCGGCGCGCCGGGCGGTCTTGCCGCCCGTGATCGGACTCGGCGTGTCCGCGAGCACCCGGGCGCCCAGCGTCGGCATCCCGGAGCGGACGCGTTCCACCACGGTCGGCACGCGATCATGCGGCAGGAAGCCGCGGTCCAGCCACGCCTTCTCCGATTCAAGCAGCTCGTAGTGCGGTTTCACCAGTGACACGATCCGGCCACCGGGGCGCAGCCAGCGCAGCGCCGCAGGCATCGCCAGCCGCTGCGGGGTCCACGCCAGGTCGAGCACCACCAGGTCCACGCCGCCCTCGGGTCGCTCCGCGTGCAGGGCGTTGGTGCGTTCCATGGCGACCACGCGGGGATCGTTCCGCAGGCGCCACGCGAGCGCCCCATAGCCCGTGTCCACCGCAAACACGCGGGTCGCTCCGGCACGCAGCAGAACGTCCGTGAAGCCGCCCACGTTGCAGCCGAAATCGCCGCAGGTCAGTCCCGTCACGGGCAAGGCGAACGCCTGCAGGGCATGCCGAAGCTTCAGGCCCGCGCGGCTTGCCAGCGGCGGATCATCGGATGCCTGCATGACCCAAGCATCCCATGGCCGTTGCTTCGGCGAAAGCGCGACCGCGGGATCCGACGGCACGGATCCCGCGGTCAAGCGATGACTGGTGCGACGTGTCAGCTCCGCCGGCGCCGGGCAACCAGTCCCGCCAGAGCCACCAGGGCCGCCGCGCCCGGGGCCGGGACCGCGCTGAGGGCGTAGTTGTCGGCGTACCCGAAACCGTTGGCCGCCGTGCTTCCGCTGCCACCGTTGTCGGTGGTGGTGAACAGCTGCACCGCGTACAGGCCGGACTTGTTGGTGGGCGTGTAGTCGGCGATCAGGGACCCATTGAGGTACGCCTTGGCGTTGCCCGAGATCGTGTCCCAGTCGATGCGGAAACTGTGCCAGGTGTCCAGGGCGGCGGTGGTGCGGTTGGTCCGGTTGGCCACGGCGTAGCCGTTGTTGGCCGTCCAGACCTGTCCGGTGTTGCTGATCATCAGTCCGGCGCTGTAGCTGAAGCTGGTGTCGCCGATCATGATGCCGTAACTGCTGTTGATGGTCTGTCCGCCGGCCACGTAGATGTCCACCTCGGCGCGAAGAACGGTGTTGCCACCCACGCTCGCGGCTGCCCACTTGCCGCTGTTGCTCAGGTCCAGGGTGGCCTTGCTGCGACCACCGGTGTTGAACTTCTCGGTGGTCATCCGCACCGCCTTGCCGGAGCCGCCGCCCGGGGCGCTCTCCACGAAGAACGCCGTCTGGCCGGTGTTCATCGAACCGTTGGTGAACCAGTTGCCGCCGATGCCGGACCAGGCCGTCTGGCCATTCAGGTTGCCGTTGCCATAGGCGTCAAAGTTGGTGGCGTAGATCAGGTTGCCGGCCTGCGACACGGCGCACACGGCCACCGCCGCGGCGGCAGAGAGGGACTTCATGGAAGGGACTCCGAAAGAGGGGAAGGGGAACACGTCGGGAACAAACCCGCGAGGGAACGGCGGGGACTCGCGAAATCTAGCCCCTTTTCACGGTCTGCAAAGAACGAACTGCAAGAATGCGGGCGGCAGGTTCATCCGGCCGTTGAAACGCTCAGCCCATCCCGAGCAAGGCCACGCCAAGTCGGTCGGCCGCGGCAATCACGGAAGACTTGTCCACCAGGATCACCCGCCCCGCACCCAGCGCCACGCTGCGGCATCCCGCGGCCGCCGCCCGCTCGATGGTGGCCACGCCGATCGTTGGCACGTCGGCCCTACGGTCGTGATCGGCCTTGGCCGTCTTGAGCAGCGTCCAGCCGCGCGTCCGGCACAGTTGCCCGGCCCGCTCGATCATCGCGTCGGTGCCCTCGATGGCCTCGACCGCGATCACGTCCCGATCGCGAACCGCGATGGACTGGCCAATGTCCAGCTCCACCATCTGCAGCAGCAGGGGCCAGCCGAATGTCATGTCGGCCGAGCTGCCCGCGTCGGGTTGCACGCG
>JBJOGW010000049.1:0-3414 GCA_046048055.1 Planctomycetota bacterium | reverse complement strand
TAGCCGCCCACCAGCGTGTCGTTCAGCAGGACGTGTCCACGGCTGAGACCGTGGCACAGCAGTTCCACCGGCCCATCCGCACTGGCCGGTCGCGCCATGCATGCCATGAACCAGCGAGGATCGGTGGACTTGCCACCCGCGCCCGCCTTCAGGTCCGTCCATGCGGCGGATCCGGAGTGCGGCGGCTCCCAGCGGGCAAAGCGCCACTCGGCTCCCTCACCATCCAGCGCCTGCACGCTGCGGAACACGCGCACGCGCTTCAAGAGCGAACGCGCATGGTCTCCATCCGGATCCAGCGGCACCAGCAGCAGCTCGTTCGTGCCCGGTCGCACGCCGCGCTTGGGCTCGGCCTTGCTGACCGGCGCCAGCACCAGCGTGTCGCCGGTGTGGCCCCGCCAATCCACCAGGCCCATGACCTGACCATTGAGCACGGCCAGCGCGCGAAGCGGCATCCCTCCGCCATCCACCAGCACGGTCCCGGCCTTCTTCTGCGAGAAGGACACGCTGACCGCGTGCGCGGACTGAAGCTGGCCTGGCGTGAGTCCCGGGATGAACGCGGCCACCTTGAACGGATCCTGCGCGGCGCACGTCACCACCCTGACCTTGGCGGCCAGCGGTTGCACCACGTGCATGGCCTGCGCCAGGCCGATCTGGGATCCCATGCTCGCCTGCTCGGCACTGCGCCCACCCTGTCGCGCCAGCACCGTCAACGTGCGCGGCCCGGCCTTGACGGTGAGCGGTACCCGCAACGCGAGCAGCTGACCGACCGCCTTCCCGTCCATCCAGCCATGCATCCGTCCCGCGATGCCCGGCAGCATCAGGCCACCGCTGCCCTGCTTCCAGGACACCCGGTACCAGCCCCAGCCGGCATAGGTGCCGCAGGCTCCAAGGCTGGCGGGACCATCGATGCGCGCAAAACGGTCGCTGCGTCCCTGGACCAGGTCCGCGCACCCTGCGGCCTTCCAGCCACCCAGCGCGCGCTCCTTGGCCACCGCGGACTTGGCGGTCTGGCTCACGGCACGAGCCGAGCCCGATGCATCGACACGGAAGGCCTGGTTGAAGCCTTCCGCCAGCACCACGTCACCGTTCGCATGCACACGCTCGGCGCCAACCACCAGCGTTCGCCCGTCGATCACCGCGGCATCGATCTGCTGCTGGTTGCATCCCACCACCACCATGCCCTGGTGCCTGATGACCACCGGCTTGGCGCCCGCCTTGGCCGGGGGAAGCGTGAACTGCAGCTCGCCTCCATCCAGGCTCAGCGCGCCGGACGCGCCAGCCGGGCCCTGCAGCACCAGCAGCGAACGGTCGATCAGCGCCCACGGTGACAGATTGCACCAATCCAGCGTGGCCTTGCCGTGCAGGCTCACGCCAAACAGGTACCAGCCCACGGGAGCATCGCCCAGTTCCACCTGCAGGCGGCCGCCCTCGGGCGAGATGATGCTGGTGGCATCACGACGCTCGCCACGCGGACCATCCGGGCCACGAAACACGAAGTTGACGCGTCCGGCCGAGCCTTCGACCGTGATCACGCTGAAGCCGCCCGGTTGCAGCGCGTCGGGTGCCTGCACGCTCACCTGCCGCGAGCCGTCGGCGTCTGCGTAGACATGGCCGAAGTGGTTGGCAAAGCTCACCATGCGGCGCACCGAGCGCAGCCGCGGGTTGGGGCGACCGCCCTCGTCCAGCAGCGCCGGGACCGCGTTGGAACGGTCGGTCCGTTCCACGCCGGGAAGGATCGGCTGGCCACCGGCGGCCAGGATCTGCCCCATGCGGCCGAGCATGTCCATGCCGATCGGCCAGTGCGACACGTCGCGGCGCGATGACGCGGTCTGCCCGCCTGCGCCCTCGCTCTCGGCATGCGCCGCTTCCTCGCGGATCTCCACCAGGCGCGGGGCGTCCGGTTGCACGTGCTGCAGTTGTCGCAGGTGGGGAAAGAGATCGCTCCAGCCCTCCCACACCTCCACGCAACCGGGCACGCCGATCCACAGGCCGTTGCAGGTGAGCACCGGAACCGTGAAGCCGCGCTCGCGCGCGTAGCGCAGCAACTCGGCGTGGTAGGCCAGCCCTGCAGGCTCGTTGCCGCAGTTCCAGCCGTGCTCGATCTGCACCGCCAGCAGCGGGCCGCCCTCGGATGGCCTCAAGTCGCCCACGCCGCCGTCGCGCTGGGCCTCGGTGGCCTGCATGCCCTTCACCTCGGTGGCCAGTGCCTGGTAGAGCGCGCTGACGCGACCCATGAACGATTCGTGCACCTGGCGGATCGGCCTGCCGGTCTCGGCCGCGATCCACGCGGGCAGTCCGCCGCCATCGAATGGCTCTCCCACCACCGGCCCGATCCGCAGGATCACGTGCATGCCCTGGGTGCGACAGGCTCGCAGGAACGCCCCCACGTCCAGCCGGCCCTTGAAGTCGAATCGTCCGCGCCGGCACTCGTGCAGACACCACGGAACGCTGGCGCGGATGGTGTTGAAGCCCATCTGGCGCAGCGACCCGATCGCGGTGTCCCATCGCTCGGGCGCAAGCAGGCTGTACTCCAGATTGACTCCCACCAGCCAGAGTCGGCGACCGTTCCACATGAAGCTCTGGCCGTCGAAACTGACGCTGGGCATGGTTCCTCCTGTTCGCCCCGGTCCCGTGCACGGACGCACCCGCGGCTCGGTGGTGCGGTTCATTTTGGCAGTCCGATACCCTGTGTCGGATGGGCGCGCACAAACCCAGGCGTGGCAGCGTGTTCCGCGTTCAGGTGCGAGGGGTCGCGGTGGTCCTGCTGGGCATGGCGATCGCGATGACGGGTCCGCGGGCCCACGCGCAAGGCAATGCGGCGCAGGCGTGGCGCGAGTCCTTTGACCTGCTGCGGCCGCGCGACGAGTCCAATCCCGGCGGCGTGCTCTCGGCGGAGGAGTGGCAACGACTCCAGGATCTGGGTTCGATCCAGCGCTCCGAGGCCCAGTCGGAGCAACTTCGGCTGCTGCTGGCCAAGGCGGCTCCGGCGATGGATCAGGTCGCCAAGGCCACCGCCGAGCGCTCCTGTGACTTTCAGCTGGACCGACGGGATGGGTTCGAACTGCTTCTGCCGCACGTGGGTCCCATGCGCCAGGCCAGTCGACTGATCAAGGCGCAGGCCGGACTGCAACTGTCCGACGGTGACATGGAAGCGTTCGTGATCTCGCAGGGCATGCTGGCGCGCACGGCCTCGCATGCCGGGCAGGACGAGATGCTGATCGGAAGCCTGGTCGGCACGGGCATTGGCTCCATGACCGTCGACCAGATTCGCGCGGCGATCGACGAGGGGCGCATCGATCAGGAACGGGCACAGGCTCTGCTGGAGTCGACCGCCGTGATCCGCGGTGACGATCCCTTTCGGTACGCCGCCACGCCCACCCGTGAACTTGAGGCACTTCAGGCCACGCTGCAAAG